>NZ_JASCOO010000012.1:0-80647 GCF_029959485.1 Stenotrophomonas sp. PS02301 | reverse complement strand
AAAGGCCGCGAAGGCCTTCGCGGGCGGCAAGTATGTCGGCATCGCGCTGCTCGACCGCTCGGCCTCCGGCCTGACGGTTGCTGCCGGCCAGGTCACCGGCCGCGCGATCGATGCGTTCGGCGTCGGCGAGTCGGCGCGCATCCGTACCAAGGGCGACATCTGGGTCGTCGCATCGGTGGCGGTGGCCGCTCGCGATCCGGTCTACCTGACCGCCGCCGGCGCCTACACCAACGTTTCCACCGGGAACACCGCAATTCCCGGTGCCAGCTGGGACACCAGCACCACCGCCGCCGGCCAGCTGGCCGTCGTCCGTCTCGGCTAAGGAGCCAACCACATGAGCGCAATCCCCCTCATCGACGCCCAGGCCGCACTGGGCTTCGTGATCGCCCAGGCCTCGATCATCGAGCCGGGCGTCTACCGCACCGTTTACCCCGACATTCAGTACCGCACCTTGGTGCCGGTGGACACGTCGGGCAGCGAGTTCGCCACCTCGGTGACCTACTTCTCGGGCGACCAGTTCGGCAAGGCAGACTGGATCAACGGCAACGCCGATGACATCCCGAAGGCCGGCACCACCCGTTCGAAGTTCGAGACCCCGGTTTACACCGCCGGCATCGGTTACGGCTATGGCTGGGAAGAGGTCGGCCGGGCCCAGATGCTGGGCATCAACCTGTCCACCGAAGACGCTGCAGCTGCACGCCGTGCGTCCGAAGAGATGGTTGATCGAGTTGCATTGCTGGGTGATGCCAGCAAGGGCTTCACCGGCCTCTTCAACGCCGCTGGAGTGACCCCGGTCGCTGCTCCGACCGGCGGCTGGGACGCCACCACCGATACCCAGCTGATCGTGGCGACGCTGAACCAGGCGCTGCTCAACGTGTTCAACGGCACCAACACGGCCTCCATCGCCAACACGCTGCTCCTGCCGTGGACGAAGTACCTGCTGATCGCCACCCGCAAGATGAGCGATCAGAGCGATATGACCGTTCTGCAGTGGTTCTTGGCCAACAACGTCTACACCGTGCAGACCGGTCAGCCGCTGACGGTGCGTGGTGTGCGTGGTCTGGACACGGCTGGCGTGGGTGGCATTACCCGCTTGGTGGCCTACCGCAACGATCCGCAGGTGCTGAAGCTGCACATGCCGATGCCGCACCGCTTCCTGCCGGCCTGGCAGAGCGGCCCGCTGCGCTGGGACATCCCTGGCGTGATGCGCCTGGGCGGCCTGGACGTTCGCCTGCCGAAGGAAGTCGTCTACCTCGACGGCATCTGATCACCACGGCCCCGGCGAAGTGCCGGGGCCTCACTGGAGCAAAGCATGAAGATCACGAACAACCACACCGGTCCCCTCGGCCTTCCGGACGGCACCATCCTCCCGAAGGGTGAGCCGACCGTTGTCCCCGGCTGGGACCAGATCAAGAAGAACACCGTGGTGCAGGGCTGGCTCAATGCCAAGATCCTGACGGCCGCCGGTGGCGACGATGCCGGCACCGGCAACACGGGCGGCGAGGGCGGTGCCGACAAGGACGCACTGATCACGCGCGCCAAGGAGCTGGGCATCGACGCGAAGGGCAACTGGGGTGTGCCGAAGCTGCAGGCGGCCATCGCTGATGCCGAGAAGGCTGCGGCCGGCACCGGCAACCCGGGCGGCGAGGCGCAGTCGTGAGCGTCTTCGACGAGAGCCGCAGCTACTTGCGCGAAATGCGAGAAGAGCCCTCGTCCGCCGTGGGCGAGGCTGCCGCGGTCGCGGCCGAGGTCATCCACAACGACGGTTTCGGCGAGGGCTGACATGTACGGCACGCCGGAAGACGCGGACAGTTACCACCAGGCGCGCGGCAACGCCGCCTGGGCAGCGGGATCGGAAGAAGCCCGCACCGGCGCGCTCGTCCGCGCCACGGACTACATCGACGGGCGGTACCGGGTGCTTCTTGCCTCCGGCCGCTGGTCGTCGATGTTCCCCGGCGTGCGCACTGCCGGGCGGGGCCAGCCGAACGAATGGCCCCGCATCGGTGCCGTCGATTACGACGGTGACCAGATCCAGCCGGATGAGATCCCGGACGAGGTCGAGCGCGCAACCTACGAGGCGGCCTTGCGAGAGCTGGCCAGCCCCGGCAGCCTCTCGCCGGACTTCGTCGCGGTGGAGCAGGTCACCAAGGAGAAGGTGGGCCCGATCGAGGTCAACTATGCCGACGGCTCCAACGCCAGCAGCGCGACCCCAAACCGTCCGATCATTTCCGCGATCGACGAGATCCTGGCGCCGCTACTGCGGACGCCGGCAGTCGGCCCAGCGGTGCGGGTCGTATGAGCGCGTTCTATGACCGCATGCAGGCCACGGCCACGCGGCTGATTGATCGCTACGGCTATGCCACGCAGTTGGAACGAGACGGCGCGCCCACCGGGCCGCCGCACAACCCGCAGCCGGGCACGCCGACGCAGCACGACTGCAAAGCGGTGGAGCTGGACTACAGCCTCACCAACCGAGACACCACGCTGGTGCAGCAGGGCGACAAGCTCGGCCTGATCTCCACCGCGATCGATATCGCGCCGACCATGGATGACCGGATCCTGCTGGGCGGCGAGCCTTTCCATTTCATTGACCTGCAGCCGCTGTCGCCGGGTGGCCAGGTCCTGCTCTACGAGTTCCACGCCCGACGCTGATGGCCAAGCTGACCTCCCGAGAACTGGAACTGCTGGCTCGCCGCTTGGAGCCGGAGCTGCGAAAGGCGTTCGTGCAGGCCATCGTCGCCGCGCGCAATGACGCCGCGGTGCAGGCTGTTGCCGAGCTGCTGCGCGCTGGTCGCGTGGAACAGGTGCTGACGGCGCTGGGCATGGATGCCGCACGGTTCTCACCTCTGGCCGAGGCGGTGCGCTCTGCATTCATCGCTGGTGCTGGGGCCGGCGTCCAGGAAATCCCGCCGGTGCGGCTGTCGCTGGATCCGATCATCACCGGGAGCTACCGGCCGCGATCGCCATCGCCGGTGCTGCGCGCCAGTTTTGACTTGCGCAATCCGGCGGCGGAGCGGTGGCTGGCCAACAACTCGTCTCGCCTGGTCACCGAGATCATCGAGAGCCAGCGCCAGGTGATCCGGGGTGTGCTGCAGCAGGGGATGATCGCCGGCCGCAACCCACGCCAGACCGCGCTGGATATCGTTGGCCGGGTGGGCGAGACGGGGCGGCGCTCAGGTGGTGTCGTCGGCCTCACGTCGCAGCAGAGCCAGTACGTGACCAACATGCGCGCACAGCTGGCCAGCGGCGACCCAAGGGCGATGGCGGCGTACTTCGATCGGCGGCGGCGGGACAAGCGCCTGGACGGCATCGTCAAGCGCGCCATCGCCGCCGGCAAGCCGGTGTCGCAGGTGGACATCGACAAGATCGCCGGACGCTACGCAGACCGCCTGCTGGCGCTGCGCGGCGAGATGATCGCCAGGACCGAGTCCATCGCCTCGCTCAACGCGGGCAGGGAAGAGGCCTACCGACAGCAGATCGAGGCCGGCAAGTTGGCGCCGGAGAACGTGGAGTGCACCTGGTCGGACACCAATGATCGTCGGACCCGGCACAGCCATCGAGCAATGAACGGCCAGAAGCGCATGTTCGGCGAGCCTTTCCAAACGCCGAGCGGTGCGCTGTTGAACTACCCGGGCGACACCAGCTTGGGAGCCGGGGCGGAGGAGGTTGTTGGCTGCCGCTGCACAAAGCAGTACCGGATCGACATGACCGCGGAGGTGTTGCGTGGCCAAAAAGTTCGGTGAGCAGGTGAAGGCCTTTGCCGAGAAGGCAAAGCTGCGCCAGCTGGCCATCTTCCGCGAGTCGGCCCAGCAGGTGATGGAGGAGGCGAACACCCCGGAGGGCGAGGGCGGCAAGATGCCGGTCGACACCTCGTTCCTCCGAAACTCAGCGGTGGCCTCGACCGAGGGCCCGCCCGATGGCGCCGGCGGGGCCCCGAGTCTGGTCTTCGCCGCGGTTGAGCTGGGGCAGACGGTGTGGGCCGGTTGGACCGCTGCCTACGCTCTGCGCATGGAGCACGGCTTTTACGGCGAGGACAGCCTGGGCCGGGTCTACGCACAGCCCGGCAAGGGTTTCATGCGATCGGCAACCCAGAACTGGATCTTCATCGTGGACAGCGTGACCAAGTCGGTAGGGGACAGGATCAAATGAGCGACACGGAGATCTATGACGCCTTCGCCGGGCTGGTGGGCGCCTTCGCTGCGGCCCAGAACCTGCCTTGCTCCTACCCGGCGCTGGGATTCAAGCCACCGGCCACCGGTGCATGGCTGGAGCTGCAGTGGTTCCAGAACGAGACGCAGAACTACGGCCTGGCCGATGACGGCCCGTCGCTGAAACAGGGTTTCGGGCAGCTCTCGGCATGCTATCGGCCGGGGCAAGGGATCATGGTGGGCACGCGCATCACCGACCAGATCATCGCGGCCTTCGCCAAGGGCACGACCTTCGCTGGGATGCGGGTCTACCGGAAGCCGTGGACCTCCGCCCTGATCCAAGACCCGGAACGGATCATGCACCCGGTGACCATCAGGTGGCAGGGGTTCGTGTCGGGGTAGAATCCGGCCATGAGCCCCAAGCCGCCCAACCTGCACCTGGTCCGAAGCGACGCGCCGCCCACCGAGGGCGAGCTGGCGGAGCTGCGAGAGGCGGTCGATCGGATGCGGCGGAACCGCACGCTGCTGGATGCGTTCAACCGGGAGCAGGCTCGGTTCGTGCGGGACGAGTACTTGGCCTATGTTGAGGCAGGGTTTACCCGCGACCAAGCGCTGAAGTTGGTGGCTGCGAAGTTGTCCCCAGCACCAAAGTGAATCTACTATGCCCTTCCACAAGGAAAGGGTCAGGAGTAGTTATGGGCATGCTTGTTTTCTCTGGCGATCGCAGCGGCCGCGGCTTGGGAGATGAGGCTGAGATCATTATTCGTTTGGAATACGATTCGAGCATTGGTGGCAAGGTGTGGGAAGACTTTGATGGCGCAGAGGGTTCCGTCATCACCGTGGTTGACGGCAAGCACACCACGGTTCCTGTCGAATTTACAGTCCAGACCAATGGCCACTTGATCGAAGTGATCCAACCGGGACGAGGGCATCTTTTCAGCCTGCAAGGTCTCGACGGGATCCGAAACGGGCTCGTACTGACGTTTATCGCAAGTGCAAAGGACTATGACGTCTGGAACGGAGAGATTTCCCTTTCTGTGAAGTAAGGCATCTGAATTGATTTGATTGAAGTGAAGGGCCCGCCGACCAGCGGGCCTTTTTCGTTCCCCAAGACCCCGCCCCGTGGCGGGTTTTTTTACGCCCATCGCGAGGAGATACGGCCATGGCCGAAGCAAAGACCAACGCAGGTTCCAAGCTCTACATCTGCGTCACCCCGAAGAACGCAGACCTGACCGAGACCGAGTTCGCCGCACTGGCTTACGTGCAGGTGAAGAAGGTCGGCAGCGTGGGGGAGCGCGGCATCAACACCAACATCGTCACCTACGACACCTGGGACACCGTGGTTGCCCTCAAGGGCAAGGGCATCACCAACGCCGGTGATCCGCCGGTGGAAGTCGCGCAGGACCTGACCGACCCTGGCCAGATCGCCATGCGCGCTGCCGGCGCGCCCAATGTCGCTGATGCCTACGCATTCAAGGTGGAGCGCGCTGATGGCTCCATCGAGTACCTGCGCGGACTGGTGGCCGGCCCCAACTCTCCGGGCGGCCGCAACGAGGACTTTGTCCTCAACACCTACGTGCTGGGCCTGAACCAGGTGCCCATCGAGGTGGCCGCCCCGGTCACCCCGTAACCGAACACCGGCGGGGTAGGGCGCGCGCCTGAAAGGCTGCCTGATCCGACAGCTTCCCCGCCGGTTCCTTTTCGGATCGCACCAAAGGATCACGACATGAACGACCTGAGCACCATCGTTGCCGCCGAGCGCGTCATCGACATCAACCACCCGGTGAACGGCACCGCCACCGGGCTCCGCCTCACCCTCCTGCCGGAAACCCACTCGAAGGTCCGGGAGGCAGCTCGCAAGGCATTGAATGACCGCCTGCAGGGCAAGGGCAAGGTGACCGCCGAGAAGATCGAGGAGAGCCGCCTGTCGATGCTGGTCGCCAGCATCGGCGGCTGGGAATGGAAGGGCGACGCCACCTTCGAGGGCGAGAAGCCTGAGTTCACCGACACCAACCTGCGCAAGGTGATCCAGCGCCTGCCGTGGATCCAGGACCAGATCGATCAGGAGCTGGGCGAGCGCGCCGAGTTCTTTCGCGAGCCTGAAGAGCAGGCTGGCTGAAACCACATACCAGACCGTCCGCTATGACATGGCGGACGAGAACGGTGAAACACGCCGGCAGCGCAACGAGCGCTTCGGTGAGAAATCCCCCGACGTGGAGGTGCCCATGGAAGGGGCCCACGTCTGGGACTGGTTCTGGGCTCTCTCAGCGCGACGCCGCTCTGGCCCGGAAGCGTTGACGTTTGCTGACGTCGGCGAATGGCAGCGACTGGTGATGGTCGACCTCCTTCCGCAGGAGGTGGAAATGCTGATGGCGATGGATGACCAGTACCTCCGCGCGGTGCGAGAGGACCAGGACGCGGCCCGGGCCCGCGCACTCGAATCACAGAACAACGGGAGTCGTTGAACATGGCTGATATTGCCGAGCTCGGTTACAAGGTCGACAGCAGCGGGCTGGTCGAGGGCACCAAGGCCCTGGACGACAACGCTGCGGCGGCCGAGAAGACCGGCAATGCCGCTGCACGGCTGGAGAAGGAATACCAGTCGATGTCGCGGACGGTGGACCAGTCCTCGAAGGCGCTGGGCGACCGTCTCGGCGGCGCGCTGGACCGGATCGGCGTGGGCACCGGCAGCGTCATTGCTGAGCTGCAGACGCTCAACAGGACGCAGAGCGAGGTGCTGGCGGCACTGGGTGGCCTGGACACCAGGTTGACCGGCACTGCCTCGGCGCTGAAGGCCTATGAATCGGCCGGCCAGCAGGCGGCAGCTGCCGTCACCTCCACGGCCACGGCAAGCCAGCGTCTGGAGACGGACCTTGCGGCGCAGGAGGCGCGGTACCGGTCGGTTGCCCGTGAGGCCGTTGCGTATGCCGAATCCACGCGAGGCGCCAACCTGTCCGATCGTGCGTTGGCGGAGGCGGCACGCGAGGCGACCTCGGCGTATGACTCCCGCGCTGCTGTGACGGCACGTATGGGCACGGAGCAGGAGCGCCTGGCCGCGCGTGCGAAGGGCCTGCAGGAGGCCGAAGCCCGTGCCACCAATCAGGCCAAGGACGCCGCCCGTGCCACGCAGGCGCAGGAGCTCAACCTGAAGAAGCTGCTGGGCCAGATCGACCCGACGGTGGCCGGGTTGAACCGCCTCGCGGACATGGAAGACCGACTGGCCAAGGCCCGCGACCTTGGGCTGATCAAGCCGCAGGTGTTCCAGCAGTATCAGGCGCAGCTGGAGGCCACCCGCACCAAGACCCTTGCTGCAGCACAGGGCACCGGCACGCTGTCGGGCCAGCTCGGGCAGCTGAACCTTCGATCCGTGGAGACGCAGCAGTCATTGGTGTCGCTGATCAGGTCGCTGGCCACCGGCGATATCGGCCAGGCGCAGTCGTCGATCACCTCACTCACGGCTCGCACGGGGGCGCTCAGCAGCGCCTTCACCCTGACCGGCCTCGCCGTAGGCGGGACGGTCGCAGCCATCGCTGGCGTCGCTGTGGTCGCTGCCAAGGGCTACATGGAGATGCGGCAGCTGGAGGGAATCGTGACTGCCACCGGCAACGCCAGCGGCTTCACGACCGACAAGCTGATGAACATGCGGTCCGAACTGGGCAGCGCCACCGGCAACTACAAGGACGCCGCCGCAGCGATCAGCATGCTGGTGTCCGAAGGCCGAGCCAGTGGCCAGGCGCTGGAGCTGATCGCGTCCTCGGCGGTGAACCTGTCCACGCTCACCGGCAGCTCCATCAGCAGCACGGTGAACGAGATCGAGGCGCTGGCCACGGGCGGCGCCGACGCGCTGGTGAAGTTGAACGACCGCTACAACTTCCTGACCCCGGAGATCTATCGACACATCGAGGCTGTGCGCGAGCAGCGCGGTGATTACGCCGCCACCCAGTCCGCTCTGGAGCAGTTCGACCAGGTGATGAGCGAGCGTGCCCAGACCATGGCCGAGAGCGCCGGTGTGGTGGAGCGGGCGTGGAAGGGCGCACTGGCCGCCTTCCGGGGCACCATGGAGGAGATCAAGTCCATCGGCCGCAACGACCTCGATAGCCAGATCGGCCGCCTGAAGGATGATCTGGCGTTCTTCCAGACCCTGCAGCGCAGCCCCATTCCTGGCGATGCCAGCCGAGGCAATGCAGGCGTGCAGGAGATGCAGAAGCGCATCGAGCAGCTCAGCCAGTGGAAGCAGGAGCTGGACGACGGCGCCAAGATCCTCGGGCAGATCCGCCAGCACGACAAGGATGTGGTGGCCACCGAGCGAGAGATGGCGCGGGAGCGCACCGCTGCCGACGAGGCGCTGAAGGGGCGTCTGGCTGAGATGGACCGAGAGGCATCCAAGCTGCTGGCGCGCAACAAGATCATCGAGACGTACAACAAGCTCGCCGACAACGACAGCCGGCACTTCGACGGGTCCATGCAGCGGCTAATTGCCCGGTCGAATGCGGACATCGACAAGCAGTTCAACAAGCGCGACGGCGTGGGCAAGAAGAACGCCGATGACAACTCGGTGCAGACCTTCATCGCCAACATCGAGCGGCAGATCACCGCCAACCAGCAGCTGGCCGAGAGCGGCGACAAGGTCACGGCCAGCGATCGCATGGTGATCCAGGCGCGCCAGATGCTGGCCGACAAGACCAACAACATGACCGCGGCGACCCGCCGTCTGCTGGAAGCGGTGATCCCGCAGCTGCAGGCGAGCGACGAGGCTGCGGTCAAGGAGCAGCAGCGCCGGAAGGACATGGCCGCCAACATCGCGCTGACCGAGCGCTTGACGCAGGTAGAGAAGCTGCGCAGCCAGCAGGCTGACGCAGACCTCCTGGGCATCGGGCAGGGTGCGGATGCCTCGGAGATGCTGCGGCGCCAACTGGAGATCCAGCGGCAGTACCTGCAAGAGCGGGAGAAGCTGGAGAAGGCGCAGCGCGACAAGAACACCGCGCTCAGCCAGGCCGAGTACCAGGGGCAGGTCACAATGCTGGAGGCCAGCCTGCAGCGCTCGCTGGACATCGAGAGGACCTATCAGGAACGCCGGGCCGCAATGCTCGGCGACTGGCGCACCGGGGTAAATCGCGTCTGGGCGGACTACGTGTCGGCGGCCGGCAACGCCTCGGATCAGGCCGGCAGCTTGTTGTCCAGCAGCCTCAGCGGGATGGAGGATGCGCTGGTGCGGTTCGCACAGACCGGGAAGCTGTCGTTCACCTCGCTGGCCAACTCGATCATCGCCGACCTGGCCCGCATCGCCACGAAGCAGGCAGCGGTCGGAATCTTCAACGCCATCTCCAGTGCCTGGGGCGGCGGCGGCTCCGCAGCGTCGTCGACCTACTCGGCGCAGAGCTTTGGCAATAACACCGGGTGGCTCAACGAGGGCGTCAACTTCGGTGGTGGCCGCGCCCGTGGCGGACCGGTCAGCGGCAGCAGCCTCTACGAGGTCGGCGAGGGCGGCAAGCCGGAGCTGTTCAACGATGGCCGTGGTCGCACGTACCTGATCCCCGGCAATGACGGCAAGGTCATCCCCGCGGCGGCCTCGGGCAATTCCAGCGGTGCCGGCGGGAATGTGCAGGTGATCCTCAACATCAGCATCGATCAGAGCGGCAGTGCCGAGACGCAGACTGCTGGCGATCCGAATCAAGCCGCGCAGCAGCTGGGCAAGATGATGGAGAGCAAGGCGCGAGAGGTACTGGTCCAGCAGATGCGCCCCGGCGGCATCCTGCACCAGATGGGGGCGCGGGCATGACCGACACCTTTATCTGGACGCCAACGAGCCAGGGTGGTGGAGGTACGGCCAACGCCGCTGTTCGCCGCGCTCGCTTTGGCGACGGGTACGCGCAGTCATCGCCGGATGGCCTCAACGCCCGCTCGCGCACGTATCAGCTGACCTTCACCGGCTCCAAGGCGCAGATCGATTCGATCATCGCCTTCCTGGATGCCCATGTCGGCCTGTCCTTCTTCTGGACAGGCCCGCGCGGCACCGCCCTCTACTACTGCGACACCCACACCGAGCCGTTCCCCAATGGCCTGGTGCACACCGTCACAGCCACTTTCGAACAGACCTTCCAGCCGTAAGGAACCTCCATGGCACGCCTAGTAATCAACACCGACCCGCCCATCGGGGATCCCGCGCCGACGGCGTTCAATAAGGTAAACGCCATGACGGCCGAGCTGTATCCGCTCGCCACTGGTGCTTTCCCCAAAACAGGCGGCACCGTCGCCGGCGTCCTGGCTGTGTCGGCACCCGCGAGTTCAAACAACGACACGTCTCGTGCTTACAGCTTGCTAGAGCAAGGCGCCGGTGGCGAAGTACGTCGCATGGACATATCACTGCTGAACGGCGCGGGTCCAACCGCGCGTCAGATCGTTTTCCGCGCGATTAACACCGGGGAGTATCGCTTTGAAGTGGCCGCCGCCACTTACAGCGGTACGGTAAGCGCCGCGGGAGCGGTTTCATCGAGCAACGCAGTGACCGCCGGGAGCATCATGACGGCGGGAAGTGCAATTACTTCGAACTCCAACGGTGTCACCTCCAACGGCGCGGGCTGCGGCTTCACGATGAATGACCGTATCGACTTCGCGCAGTCTTGGTCGCAGTACGTGAACGGTACGGTGTACAGCGTCTGGAACAACACGAACGGTAACGTGTTCAATGTGACCCGGGCAGGTGCTGCGACTGCTGCGTCTTTCAGTCCGATATCGTCCGCCGACGTCAAGGACAACATCGAGGGATATACAGGCGATGCGGACAGTGAGCTTGATCGCATGGTTGTCATTGAATACAACTACCGGCCTGAGTTCGTAGACATCCAGAAGCGATGCGTTGGCTTCCTTGCCGAAAACGTAGCGGACGTGCACCCCAGCGCATCGGACGAGGAAGTCAGTACTACCGCGCAGATCGAAGTCGAACGCGAAGTGGATGTGGAACACCTCGTTTGGCGCGATGTGGAGATGGAAGTGCTTACCCCGGTCGAAGAGTTCGACCCAGATAGCCCACAGTATGTTCGCAGCGTCGAAACTGTGCGGCAGCAGTTTATCGAGGTTCGCAAGGAACTTCATAAGGTGTTTGAGGAAGTGCCCTATACCATTCCGCGAAACGTTGACCTGATGCAGATTCTGGCGTTGACCGTCCGTTCGCATCAGCAGAAGTCCAAGCGCATCCGCGACCTCGAAGCCGCTCTGGCGGACGCCGTGGCCGGCTTGGCAGCCGCTGTGGCTCGCATTGATGCACTGGAGTCGGCAACGTGATCACTGCCGATGCCCAGCAGCTGGAGCCCGGCGGCCGAGTGACGGTCTACGAGCTCGATGCCAGCAGCTTCGGGGCTGACCAGCTGTTCTTCCACCAGCACCTGCAGACCGGGGTGATCTGGTGGCAGGGGCAGGAGTATGGTGCCTGGCCGATTGAGGCCACCGGCTTCGAGCGCACCAGCGACCAGCCGCCGAATCCACGCCTGCGCGTGAGCAACATTGATGGCCGCATCGGGGCGCTGTGCCTGATGTTCGACGACATGGTCGGGGCGCGCATCATCCGCCGGCAGACGCTGGTGAAGTACCTGGACGCGGCGAACTTCCCTGACGGCAATCCGACCGCCGACCCCAACGAACACTTCCTGGACGAGATCTGGTTCATCGAGCGAAAGGTCTCGGAGGACTTCGAAACGGTCGAGTTCGAGCTGACGACCGCGATCGACCTCAACGGCGAGCAGCTTCCGGGGCGCCAGATACTCACCCTCTGTGGCTGGCTGATCCGTGGCGGTTACCGGGGGCCGTACTGCACCTACAACGGGTCGGCGTACTTCGATATCAACGACAACCCGGTTGCCGACCCGGCACAGGACGTCTGTGCTGGTCTGGTCCGCAGCTGCAAAAGGCGCTTCGGGGAGACCAATCCGCTGCCATATGGCGGGTTCCCGGCCGCCGGTCTGCTGCGCACCTGACAGCGCGGCACCGCAACACAGATCACCACCCGGCCCGCCCAGTGCGGGCCTTTTCTATGGGCGAGGCAATGGAACAGACGACTCTTCAGGCTATCCAGGCGCACGCCGTGGCCGAGTACCCGCGCGAGTGCTGCGGGCTGGTGGTGGCCACCGCCGCCGGCGAGCAGTACGTTCCGTGCCGCAACACCGCCGAGACGCCCAGCGAGCACTTCCGGTTGCCGGCCGAGGACTTTGCCGATGCCGAGGATCAAGGCGAGCTGCTGGCGGTCGTGCACAGCCACCCCAACGCCGCGGCCACGCCGTCGGACGCCGACCGCGTCATGTGCGAAGCCAGTGGCCTGCGGTGGCACATCGTCAGCGTTGGCCAGGTCACCGGTGAGCCGGCGGAGTGCGTCGACCTCCAGACCATCGACCCCTGCGGGTACGAGGCGCCGCTGATCGGCCGCGAGTTCGCCCATGGCGTGCTGGACTGCTACAGCCTTGTGCGGGACTTCTACGCGCGCGAGCTGGGGATTGCCCTGAGCCAGTACCACCGCGAGGACGACTGGTGGGAGAAGGGGCAGGAGCTCTACAGCATGGACCGCCTGCAGGCCGAGGGGTTCCAGCCCATCGCCGGAGAGCTGCAGCACGGCGACATGATCCTGATGCAGATCCGTTCGCCGGTGCCAAACCACGCCGGCGTCTACCTGGGCGACGGCCAGATGCTGCACCACCTGCACGGCCGGCTGTCCGAGCGCGTGCCCTATGGCGGCATGTGGGCGGAGCGCACCTGTTACATCGTCCGCCACAGGGAGGCCCGCCATGACTGACCGCGTCCGCACTGTCCGGCTTTACGGCGTCCTGGGGGCGCGCTTCGGCCGGGAGTTCAAGCTGGCCGTGAACAGCCCGCGCGAGGCCGCCCATGCCCTCAGCATGATGATCCCCGGCTTCCGCGAGTTCATGCGCGACGCGAAGTCCAAGGGAATGGAGTTCGCGGTGTTCCTGGGCAAGCAGAACCTGCGGCACGACCAGATCGATGACCCGCCCGGTCGCGACGATATCCGCATTGCCCCGGTGCTGGTCGGCTCGAAGCGCGGCGGCATCCTCCAGACCATCATTGGCGCGGTGCTGATCGTGGTAGGCGCCTACTTCGGCTTCCAGCCGGCGATCAATTTGGGCGTGAGTATGGTGATCGGAGGCGTCGTGCAGATGTTGTCGCCGCAACCCAAGGGCCTGGGGGCAAAGGACAGCGCGGAGAATGCGCCGAGCTACAGCATGAACGGCACGGTTAATACGCAGGCCCAGGGCAACCCTGTGCCATATGCATTCGGTGGCCACGACACCAAGGGGATGTTCGTCGGCTCTGCCGTCATCAGCGGCGGCATTCTCGCAGAGGACCAGCAATGAACCTGCCCGTTGTATTGCGCGCGCCCGGGAAAGAGTTGGCGCTGGCCACTGCCTGTCGAGAGCTGGTAGGCGCGAAGAAGGGCGGCAGCAATGCCCGGACGCCCGTGGAGACGCAGGACAGCCTGCGCTCGATCGCGCGCGCGCGCATCTTGGACCTCATCGCCGAGGGCGAGCTACGCGGCCTGGTCGCCGGCAACCAGTCGATCTATCTCGACCAGGTGCCGATCCAGAACGCCGACGGCACACTCAACTTCCAGGGCGTGAGGGTGGAAACCCGCTCTGGCACGCAGGACCAGACGCACATCGCAGGCTTCCCCTCGGTCGAGAACGAGATCGCGGTGAACGTCGAGCTGCGCAGCGACAGCCCGGTTGTGCGCACCGCCACCGGTGCCGATCTCTCGGCCGTGCGCGTCCGGCTCGCTGTCCCTGCGCTGCAGAAGGTAGACACCAGCAACGGCGATACCATCGGCTACAGCATCAGCTACGCCATCGACCTTTCGACCAACGGCGGGCCGTACGCGACTGTCCTGACCAGCGCATTCACCGACAAGACCACGACCCAGTACGAGCGCAGCCACCGCATCGACCTGCCGACCGGCACGCAGTGGCAGGTACGCATCCGCCGCCTGACTCCGAACGCGAACAGTTCCACCATTTCGGACACCGTGAATGTGCTGTCCATGACCGAGGTCATCGACGCGAAGCTGCGCTATCCCAACTGCGCACTCGCTGCGGTGGAGGTCGATGCCAGCCAGTTCCAGAACATCCCGACACGGTCATATCGAACTTGGGGGCGCATCGTCCGCATCCCGAACAATTACGACCCGATGACACGCTCCTACAGCGGTGTATGGGACGGGACCTTCAAGACTGGCTGGACCAACAACCCGGCGTGGGGCTTCTTCGACATGGTCAGCAATGACCGGTTTGCCCTCGGGCACCGCATCCCTCTGGACTGGGTAGATAAGTGGCGTCTGTACCAGATCGCCCAGTACTGCGATCAGCTCGTAAGCGACGGCCAGGGCAACATGGAGCCCCGGTTCACCTGCAGCCTGTACATGCAGACCCGCGCTGACGCCTATCGCGTGCTGCAGGACATGGCGTCCATCTTCCGCGGCATCAGCTTCTATGCTGCCGGCCAGGTGATGGCTTCAGCAGATATGCCGGCGGATCCGGTATTCACCTACTCGCAGGCGAACGTAATAGGCGGGCGCTTCACTTACGAAGGCAGCGGCCGCAAGACGCGTCACACGGTCGCCCTAGTATCGTGGACTGACCCTGACGACTTCGGCCGGCAGAAGGTGGAGCCGGTGCAGTACCAGCAGGGCGTGCAGCGATACGGCATCCAGCAGACAGAGGTGACCGCAGTCGGATGCCATTCGCGATCGCAGGCGCAGCGGATCGGCAACCATATCCTCTACACCGAGAACCTCGAGACCGAGACGGTCAGCTTTGGCGTCGGGCTGGATGTGCTCAACTGCCTCCCCGGCGACGTGATCCAGGTCGCGGATCCGGCGCGCGCAGGGCGCCGCAACAGTGGTCGCATCAAGAGCGCTACGGCTGATACCTTGGTACTGGACAAGCTGCCCGAAGTGATCGCGCCTGGCGACACGCTGCGCGCGACCCTGCCCACGGGCAGGACGCAGGCCCGCACGGTGCAGTCGATCACTGGTAACGCGGTCAAGGTCACCGCGCCGTGGTCGGCAGTCCCGGTGGCGCAGTCCGTCTGGTCGCTGGAAAGCACCGAGCTTGCGCTGCAGCAGTTCCGTGTCCTGTCCGTGGTGGAGAATCCGATCACGGAAGAGCAGGGCATCACCTACCGGGTGACCGCGCTGAAGCACGTGCCGGGCAAGTACGCAGCGATCGATGACGGCACCCGCCTGGAGTTGCCGCCCATCAGCATCATCCCGCCCAGCGTCCAGCCTGCGCCGACCAACGTGCAGCTGTCATCGCACTCGGTCATCGACCAGGGCATCGCCACGCATGTCCTGACGATCGCTTGGGACGCAGCCGACAAGGCCATCGCCTATGACGTCGAGTGGCGCCGGGACGACATGAGCTGGGTCAGGGCAGGGCGCGTATCCACGGCGAGCATCGAGGTGCGCGGGATCTACTCCGGTAACTACCTCGCCCGGGTCCGCGCGGTGAACGCCCTAAACGCGGTCTCGCAGCCGACGATGAGTGCTCTCACGGCCATCACCGGCAAGACGGAGCCGCCGCCGTCCCTGACGTCCCTGACGACGTCCAGCGACGTGTACTCGATCGGGCTGGCGTGGGGATTCCCGAACGGCGCCACCGATACTCAGCGCACCGAGATCTGGTACGGGCCTTCGCCGAACCGTGCCGCGGCGATCAAGCTGGGCGACTTCGCCTATCCGCAGGCCCGGCACCAGATCAACGGACTGGCCGCTGGGGCCCGGTTCTACTTCTGGGGCCGGTTGGTCGACCGCAGCGGGAACATCGGTCCCTGGTATCCCGCAGAAACCGGGGTCATTGGCGAAGCCAGCACCGATCAGAGCAAGTACGACGAGTACTTCTCCGGCCGCATCAGCGAGAGCGCGTTGGGGCAGGAGCTGCTGTCGAAGATCGAATCGATCGACAGCCTTCAGCCGCTGTTGCCACTGGTGTGGAGCCAGGATGGCACCTATGCCCAGGGGCAGACGGTTGTGTTCGGCGGCCGGACCTACAGCTGGGTCAGTGGCACGCCGGGCAACCAGCAGCCGCCGGGCACCAGCTGGCAGGACGTGGGTGCAGCCACCGCTGGTTATGGCGCCATGGTCAGCCAGATCAACCAGAACACGCAGAACATCGGCGTGGTCGATGGCCGGGTCACGGCGCAGGGGCAGCTGATCACTGGCATCACGGCGCAGATCTCGCCGAAGGGCGCTGGCGATGCGAGCTGGGGAGCAGGGGATACCAGCGTTTACGCGGGGACAGTCACCATCCAGAGCGTGAGCGCCAACGCGGATCTGGCGCAAGCGCTCCGGACGGACCAGGTAGAGGTCGGACTCGGCCAAGCGAATGCGGCAGTTCAGTCAGAGTCGCTGGCACGCGCGACCGCAGATAGCTCCCTGGGCAGCAGGATCGACACCACCAATGCAGGGTTGGCCGGCACGAACGCGACGGTACAGGCAGTGAACCAGTCCGTCGTAACCCTAAACGGAAAGGTCAGCGCCACGTATTCCATTCGAGCCCAAATCACCAGCGCGGGCCAGATCTACATGGCCGGCATGGGCGTTGGTGTCGAGCAGCAGCCCGACGGCAGCTACCAGAGCCAGATCTTGATGCAAGCCGACCGCTTCGCGGTGATCAACGTGGTCAACGGCCAGGTGACATCGCCGTTCGTGATCCAAGGCGGCCAGACCTTCATCAGCCAGGCGCTGATCGGCACCGGCTGGATCCAGAACGCCATGATCGGCGACGTCATTCAGTCGAACGCCGTGGGCGCGGGAGGCCTGCCGCGCTGGAAGCTGGACAAGAACGGGTCGCTCGCCATGAATGGCCCAGTCGGTGGTGGTGCTCTATCGATCAACGACCAGAACATCTTCGTGCGAGCTCCGAACGGGAATCCCCTTGTAGCCTTGGGAGACAACATCTGATGGCCACCGGGCTAAAGGTCTGGAATGACGACGGATCGTTGAAGTTCGATGTCACCACGCGCATCACGCGCCTGGTGGGGTCAGTGCAGACGGGCAACCAAGACGGGTACGTTGATGTCCCGTCGCAGGGAAACCAGATCTTCTTCTTCATCGCTTCGAACAACTCGGCACAGCCGACCCGCGGTGTGCCGAACATCTCGATCAACGCTGGCCACACGCGCCTGTCCTGGAACTTCATGGAGAATACCCGGACACCCTGCACGATTTACTACGGGCTCTGGTAATGGCGACTGGACTGAAGGTGTGGACCAACGGCGGTAGCGTTCTCACGATCGATCAGAGCTACGAGAACCTATCTCTCTATTCATCCGGCTCCGCTCAGACGAGTAGCGCAAACCCTGAGGTTGCTTATGGGCTTTACACCCTCACGCTGACACTTCCATCTGCGGCCATCCCGCAGCTGGCACTGCGCACCCACGATTCATCGAAGTACATCGGTATCGTGGGCGTCAGCATCAGCGGGAGCACGTATTCGTTTCTGATCCGAACTGCTGGCGGGCCCGTCGCGTTTGACTGGTACATATTCAGCCTGCCGGCCTTCATCGCGCCCAGCACGCGCGGCCTGAAAGTGTGGCGGCAGAGCGACAACCGTCTGGTTTTCGACTCTGGAATGAAGTGGATGCGGGTTGCCGGCCAGATCATCGGAGGCGGCGGTATGGTGCAGCTGGATCCGTCTCGCAAGTACGCGATCGCATTCGCTGGCGCGGCGTCGCAGCAGTCACGGCAGTGGCAGAATCAGCCGGAGACGCAACCGGCCATCGTCGATCAGTACACCTACGTGGCTGCAGCCCGTATCCCCAACGGGCTGTTTCAGTCCGACAGCATAATGGTGCATGCGGTGACCTCGTCACCTGGAGCACCACCCGACATAGGCCTCATCGCGAGCGGCGTGGCCGCCTTCCTCGCGCTCGACGTTACCGGGTTTTGACGGGTCGGTCTTTAGTGCGCCCTTCCTGGTATCGCACCACCTTGCCATAGGCAATGTAGCCTCGCGGGCGGTTGAACTCCTGAGCCGAGAACCCGCGCACGCTGTCCTCGTCACTCGTATGCGTGTGGAATGTCACGCCCGTGGACGTGAAGCCATCGCCGGTATCGCCGAGGTCGATCTCGCAGCGCTTCCAGGTGTTGCTGGTCCCGATGCGGATGCTGTAGCTATCGCTGTTCTGGCCGATGACGCCGCAGAGGGAGACGCGCCGCTTATCGGTCACCGCAATTGCTTGCGTGCTGATGCGCGCCACGAACTCATCCATGGACTCGCCGGGGTTAGACCGCTCTTGGTACAGGTGCGTGGTGCGGCCGTCGTTGCCGTCAAGATCTGAGGCAGAAGCACTACCGGCGGCAACAACGGCGAGTAGGGTGGTGATCAGCACTGCGCGCATAACGCTCTCCATGTGTTGTTTTGAACAACACCAGCGTAGCCGCATAGAAAGGGAATCGCCTGTGCGAGAACCATTCGCGTTTTCGGGGTGCGAATGTCAGGCCACCGCGTCCAGCAGTTCCGCGCGGTTGTTCCGCGGCGTGTTTACTGCCCGGCTGACGCGATAGGCCTCCATCGCCAGCGGCTCGCTGGCCAGCAGCATCGCCATCGCGTCGTCGGGCTCGGCCGCCAGCCACTCATCGGCCTGGCTGGCGGTCAGCCACACCGGCATGCGGTCGTGGATATCGGCCGACACGCCGCTGCTGTCACCGGTGATGACGGTGAAGGTGCCCAGGTTGTCCGGGTCGAGCAGGGGGCTGGTGTCTTCCCACAGGCCGGCCGCCAGCAGCGGCCCGGTCGCCTGGATGAACCACGGATCCTTCTTGCCGTCCTCGGCGTTCACCGACCACTCGTAGTACCCGGCCATGGGGATCAGGCAGCGGCGCTTCTTGAACGCCGACCGGAATGCTGGCTTGGTGGCCACCGTCTCGATGCGGGCATTGATCGTGGAGCCCTGCAGCTTCTTGGCCTTGGCCCAGAAGGGGAGCAGGCCCCACGATAGGCGGGTGACCTGCAGGCCGGTGCCGCGATCGAGGATCACAGACGCGCGCTGCGTCGGCGCCAGGTTGTAGCTCTCCGGGATTGACATCAGGTCGCCGACCAGCTGGGGGAAGCCCAGGGTGTCAGCGTTCCGGATGGGGGTCTGGACGAATCGGCCGCACATGGCCGAACCATACTCCCCACCTCGGCGCCTGATCTTCGCGCGGCCTGCACCCCGATGGCAGCGGCCGGGTGATTCCCACACCACAAAGGGCTGTCGCCTTATGCCGCGGCACCGCCGGCGCGGGCATTCTGTCCATGCTGGATCCGGGAGCCGCAGGCAGCTCAGCCCGGGTGATGGGGCGCCTGAGCAGCGCCCCGCCGGCACCTTTGCATGGCCCTGACGCGCCGTCGCGGAATCTGAGACCCCGCTCCGTATGCTGCGTGCATGCTTCCTCCCGACTTCCGATGGCGCTCGGTCGCCAGCCGCCCTGACCAGCTACCCGATGCCATCTATTGCGGCATGACGGAGGTGCTGCGGCTATCGCAGCGGGTGGATGACCATAGCTGGTTCGTAGAGGTCGACCGCCATCTAGAGGACCGGCACCATCGGCGCCGGAAGTGCACCAGCTACGACCAGGGCGTAATCGGGTCGGAGCTGTGGGCGGTCAGGCATCAACAGCGGCTTCGCCTGGAGATTGACCAGCGCGAGGTGGCCCGTGCCGCCGCGAGGAAGGACCGGACCTGGTAGACAGTCAGCCAGCGTTGCCTCCGTATCGGCGCTTGCGACCGCCGGCGGCGACAGTAGCCGCATGGATCAGAAGAGCATCGGCAAGGCGCGCTGGGCGCGCGCGAGGGCGGCTTCGCTATGGCAGCAGGCCGACGACCTGGACAGGAACCACAGCGGCGACTGGCGGGCGAGGGCGACTCGCCGGCGCGGCGCTGACCGCCTCCGGGCCGAAGCCGCGCGGTTCGACGGCATTGCCAACCGGCTGCAGCCCTTCGACGAGGATCAGGCGGCCTGATCCGGTCGCAGTGCCACGACATTGCCGGTGCGCAGGCGGTCCAAGTAGTCGGCCCATTCCTGCATCATCCGGGTGCGCTCCACCAGGTGCGTGGTGCGGTTGTACGCCCGCCCGTTGGGATCCTTGACCGCGTGGGCCAGCTGGTGCTCGATGATGTCAGGCCGGTAGCCCAGAACCTCGTCCAGCAGCGTGCGCGCGGTCGCTCGGAAGCCATGGCCGGTGACCGTGTCCTTGTCGAAGCCCATGACGCGCAGTGCCGCCAGCACGGCCACCTCCGACATCGGGCGCTTATCGGTGCGCCCGCCGGCGAAGACGTACTGGCCGTGGCCAGTGATCTGCTGCAGCTCCCTCAGCGCCTCTACCGCCTGCCGGGCGAGGGGGACGATGTGCGGCTGGCGCATCTTCATGCGTGCGGCCGGGATGCTCCACACAGCGGTATCCAGATCGACCTCCGCCCATTCCGCCTGCCGCAGTTCGCCCGGCCGGACGAACACCATCGGTGCCAGCTTCAGCGCGGCCTGAACTACCGGCGTGCCGTGATAGGCGTGCAGGGCACGCAGGAGGCCGCCCAGCTGGACGGGGTCGACGATGGCGGCATGGTTCTTCTCCGGCGCGGGCACCAGCGCTCCGCGCAGGTCAGCTACCGGGTTGCGTTCGGCACGATCGGTCGCCACTGCATATCGCATGACCTGCCCACAGTTCTGCATGACTCGGTGGGCGGATTCGAACGCGGCCCTGGCCTCCATCCGCCGGGCCACCTGCAGGAAGTCCGAGGCCTTGAGGTCTCCAGCACGTCGGGCGCCGAGGTACGGGAAGACGTCCTTCTCGAACCAGGCGATCACCTTCTTGCCGTAGGCCGGCACCCAAGGGCGGCCAGCGAGCCACTCCCGGGTGATGACCTCGAAGCTCTCGCCGTCGACCGCGGCGCGGGAGGCGGTCGCCGCCTTGCGGTGTTCGCTTGGGTCCACGCCACTGGCCAGCAGGCGCCGCGCGTCCTCTCGCGCCTCTCTGGCCTTGGCCAGGGTGACGTCGGGATATAGGCCAAGCGTCAGCAGTTTCTCCTTGCCGGCGACACGGTACTTCCAACGCCAGCTTTTGGCGCCAGCAACGGTGATCAGGAGGAACAGGCCGCCGCCGTCAGCCAGCTTCTGTGGCTTGTCGGCAGGCTTGGTGCGACGAATCGCTGCGTCGGTCAGGGGCATGGGGGTATCGGGTTCTGGGGCAGGGCGGATACCCCTAGATATACCCCCACCGTCTCATGGGCTGCAACGGAACAGGCCGGACAACCCCGGACAACAAAAAAGCCGGAACCCCTTGTTTGACGGGAGGTTCCGGCTTTCTGTGGTCCTTGTGGGACCGTCTAATGGTGGAGGTGGGCGGAATTGAACCGCCGTCCGAAGGCACTCCATCCCCGGTACTACATGCTTAGCTCACCGTTGAATCTCATCCTGTGGCAGCACGGTGTGCAAAGCGCACCCCAGGACCAGCCTGCTTTAGTTAAGTCGTGACTGACAGGCAGCCATCACAACCGGTTCCGTGATAATGACCCTACATCTACGAGCACGGGCACAAGTAGGTTCGGGGGTTCGCCTAAGGCGGCTGTAGAACTAAACGCTAAAGCTGTTTTTAGGCAGCGATTGCGAAGTCGTTCGAACCGTAGTTGTCGTCGTTGGCAACTAAAAGTTTGCTGCTGGATTAACGAGGAAAGCTGCCCCCTCGGCATGCACCAAGTAACTTCACAACCCCCGTCGAAACCAATGCACCCCCGGTTTCTTCAAGAACCGCACTTCATCCGGAAAAAAGCACCGGAACTCTACTTGACGGAGTGGATGCTACTCCAATCCAGCTGAACAGTCACCTTGGCCCTCTGCGCCTTACTTCTGCAGCTGGCGGCGGCTGTCAGCCTTGTGGCGGGCCTTTTCCTTTTTCAGGCGATTGTGCTCGTTGCGCACGGTCATCGCCTGCTTCTTGGCCTGCGGCTCAACCCGGGCCATCAGCGATTCCACCTGGGCGACCAGGCGGCGGTGCTCCAGGCTGTCGTAGCTCTGGGTTTCCGAGGCGACGCGCTTGGCGTTGCGGATCAGGTAGGTCAGCACCTTGAGCAGCGCGGCCGGGTCCATGGCGCGGGCGAGTTCGTCAAAGATGAACTCCAGCGCCGCCACGTCGGCGCGCAGGGTGGTCAGTTCGTCCGCCGCCTGTGCGGGTGCCGGGGTAGTTTCAAGAGTCACGCGCGGATCCTTTCCGTATCAATGCGGGGATTCTGACAGTTGTGCGGGGTTGGCGGGGAAAGATCGTTATCCCGCTGGCGTCCGCGGGTCAGGCGGGGCGGGCGCCCTGGCGCACCGGCGGACTACAATCCGGCCCCGGAAGAGTGGTTACAGACAAGGATGGCGCGTTGAAGAGGCAGGTATGGATCGCAATGGCGATGCTGGCGGCGGCAATGCTCGGGGCAGCCAGCGTTTGGCGGTCGACGTCGGGTGCGCAGGCGCCGGCCGGGGCAGAGCAGGCGGCGAAACCGAGCGGACAGGCGGCCACGCCTTCGGTTGAAGCGGCGCCGACCGCCTCGACCAGACCGCCCCATCCTTTCCCCGATCTCCCCCGCTCGCGGGACGGCCTGGATATCGACCACGATCCCTTCAGCAGCGGTCACCCGGAGGAGCGGCGCTGGCTCGACCAGCACGGCTTTCCCAATGGCGCGCAGTGGACCCGCTATCAGCAGGCCTCCGATGCCGAGCTCGACCAAGCGGCAC
The DNA here is from genome assembly GCF_029959485.1 of Stenotrophomonas sp. PS02301. NCBI lineage: Bacteria > Pseudomonadati > Pseudomonadota > Gammaproteobacteria > Lysobacterales > Lysobacteraceae > Stenotrophomonas > Stenotrophomonas sp. PS02301. Next base: position 57,752 of record NZ_JASCOO010000012.1, on the reverse strand, counting down.
TGGCAGGCGACACGGTGGCGGCAACGATGCGCGATGCGCGGCGGTTGGGCGTGGACCCCAAGGCCGAAAGTCGTCTGCTGGCCGCCGGCGCGGAAGGCGATCTGTTCGCGCTGAGCCTGCTGTCGTCCTGGAAGGCGGGTACCCATGCGGCAGGGATTCCCGAGGCCTACGCGATATCCCGCGTGGCCGAGATGCGTGGCGATCTCACCACGGCGCTGCACCGGGAGATGATGCTGGGGGCGCGGCTGAGCGGCGAGCAGCGCCTGCTGGCCGAGGCCGAGGCGCTGCATCTGAATCTGCATCTCAATGCGTTGTACCGCCAGAAGCACGGCGTGGACCCGCCGCCGGTGGAGATGCGACCGTATCAGGTGGACGACGCGCGCTGAGTCTGACGTTCCCACCCCTGTGCACTGCCATGCCAACGAGCATCGCCGGCACGAACCAAAGGGCTTCGTGGGCCCCGTAGCCGAGACCGACCAGCGCCGGCCCGGGGCAATAGCCCGCCAAGCCCCAGCCGATGCCGAACAACGCTGCGCCGCCGAGCAGGCGGGTGTCGATCCGTTGGCTTTCGCTGAGATGGAACTGATCGGCCAGGCGCGGCCGCGGCGCGCGCAGCACGAACCGGAACAGCAGCGCGGTGGTGGCGACGGCGCCGCCGAGCACGAACAGCAGCGACGGGTCGAACGCGCCGGTGATATCCAGGAAACCGAGGATGCGCAGCGGATCGGTCATGCCCGAGACGGCCAGGCCGAGACCGAACAGAGCGCCCGCACCGAGCGCGACGAGGATCTGTCGGCTCATGCGATCCCCGCAAGATGGCGCACGATGAAGGTGGTCAGTATCGCGGTGACCATGAACACCCCTACGGCGACCAGCGAACGCAAGGACAGGCGACCCAAGCCGCAGACGCCATGGCCGCTGGTGCAGCCGCCGCCCAGCCGGGTGCCAAAGCCCACCAGCAGGCCGCCTGCGATCAGCAGTACCGGCGCAAAGCCGGTGCGTGAGGGCGCGGCGGAGGGCAGCCAGTGCAGCGCAAGTGCACCCGCCGCGATCAACCCCAGCAGAAATGCATAGCGCCACGCCGTCTCGCCACGTTTCGGGAACAAGGCGCCCGCGGTGATGCCGCTGATGCCAGCGATGCGGCCGTTGAGCCAGAGCAGTGCGGTGGCGGCAAGGCCGATCAACACCCCGCCAGCCAAAGGGGTCACCCAGTAAGGCGTCATGGCTGATAGCCCGCGGTGGCAGGACGGTACTGATATGGCATGGGCCTGTCCTTTAATTTAGATAAATCTAAATTAGGGATGTCTCAGGTAAAGTGCAAGCCATGCGTGACTCAAATCCGACCAGACACCCGCCTTCAGCCTCCCGCGCTGCGGAGATGGCCGCCCAAGCTGGCCAAGCCGCCGCGCTGCTCAAGGCGCTGGCGCACCCCGCGCGGCTGCGGGTGCTGTGTCGGTTGGTAGAAGGCGAGGCGTCTGTAGGGGAGCTGCAGCCGCTCAGTGGACTGGGCCTGTCGGCGCTGTCCCAGCACCTGGCCGTCCTGCGTGGGATGGCGTTGGTGACCACGCGGCGCGAGGCGCAGACGATTTTCTATGCGTTGGCCGACTCCCCGGCACTGGGTGTGCTGGCGGCGCTGCATGACGCCTATTGCCCGGACGGGGATGCCGAGACGGTCTGACCCGGAGAGTCAGAGCGGCTTGCGCAGGTACAGGCGCTGATGCCCGGGCGGAAACGCCTGCAGCCGGCCGAACACCTCATAGCCCTGCTTGAGATAGAAGCCCTCGGCCTGCCAGGAGAAGGTATCCAGCGTCACGGCGTGTGCGCCGAGCGTGCGCGCCTGTTGTTCGGCATCGGCCAGCAGCGCCTGGCCCAGGCCTTCGCCGCGACGGGTGTCGTCGACCCACAGCGCATGCACCATCAGCCAGCCCCCGCAGACATCGGCGGCGATCCCGGCCACCACCTGGCCGGCGGCGTCGTGGATCACGCGGTTGACCGGCTGGTCGTCCAGGGCGTCGCCACTGGCGGCCTGGTTGAAGGCCAGCAGACCAGCGAACACCGCGCGGGTGTCCTCGGCGCTGGCCGGCTGGATGCCCGCTGCGGGCACCGTGCGCGTCATCACGCGTCGCGGTTGTGCCGGCGCATCGTGCGCGACTTCTCGCGCGCCCAGTCGCGGTCCTTCTCGGCATCGCGCTTGTCGTGGGTCTGCTTGCCCTTGGCCAGCGCGATCTCGAGCTTGATCTTGTTCTTGCTCCAGTACATCGCGGTGGGCACGATCGTGTAGCCATCGCGCTGCACCTTGCCGATCAGCTTGTCGATCTCGCTGCGATGCAGAAGCAGCTTCCGCTCGCGACGGTCGTTGGCCACCATGTGCGAAGAGGCCTGGATCAACGGGGTGATCTGCGCACCGATCAGGTAGATCTCGCCATCACGCACATAGGCGTAGGCATCGATGATGTTGCCGCGCCCGGCGCGGATCGACTTCACCTCCCAGCCCTGCAGGGCCAGGCCGGCTTCGAAGCGATCTTCGATGTGGTACTCGTGACGGGCACGCTTGTTGAGCGCGATGGTTTTGTTGGCCGTCGCGTCCTTTGCTTTATCCTTGCCGCTGTTCTTGCTCATTTCCCTATTGTCTCCGATTCGGGCACGCCCGGTCGATTCATCAGACATCTGTATCGCATGCCAACTATCCGCCGTAGTGCCCTGGTCGAACATTCGGCTGCCCGCATGTTCGACCTGGTCAATGATATTGACGCCTATCCGCGCCGCTTCCGCTGGTGTTCGGCCTCGCAGATCCTGGAGTCCGGCCCGGACCGCCTGGTTGCGCGCCTGGATCTGGGCTTTGGGTCGTTCTCGACCTGGTTCATGACCGAGAACACGCTGCAGCGCCCGCACAGCATCGATATGCAGCTCAAGGACGGGCCGTTCAAGCGCCTGCACGGGCGCTGGGAATTCCATGCGCTGGCCGAGGACGCCTGCAAGGTTACCCTGACGCTGGAGTTCGAGCCGACCTCACGCCTGCTCGGTCCGGCCCTGGCGCTGGGCTTCCAGGGCCTGGCCGACCGCATGGTGAATGATTTCGTCCGCGTCGCCGACGCCCAGGACTGAGCCATGATCACCGTCGAGGTGGTGCTGGCCTGGCCCGATCGGGCCGCGTCGCGGGTGCTGTCGCTGCCCGAAGGCACTACGATCGCCCAGGCCATCGCCGTGGCCGCTATTGACGGCAGCGCGCAATGCCCGGCAGTGGCCGTGCACGGCCTGCTGGCCAAGCCGGATCAGGTGCTGCGCGAGGGCGACCGGGTCGAGCTGCTGCGTCCGCTGCTGGCCGACCCGAAAGACAACCGCCGCCGGCGCGCACGCGCCGGCGGCTGAGTGAAGAAGTCAGGCCTCAGCGGCCGCGCTTCTTCTTGTCCTTGGGCAGGTTGCGGCCGAACTGGCGCACCGTGCTGCGGGCCAGCTGGGCATCATCGCTGGCGAAGTACTCGCCGTCCCAGCGGGTGACCGCGTCGTTCTCGAAGTAGACGGTGAAGTTCTTCACGTCCGTCTTGCCCACGCGGTTCACGCGCTGGCTGGCGGTGTAGTCCCAGCGCTGGGCGTGGAACGGGTCCGCGACGGAGGGCGTGCCGAGCAGGGCACTGACCTGCTGCTTGCTCTGGCCCACCTGCAGCTGACCGACGGCCTGCTCCCGGATCAGGTTGCCCTGATAGATGGGTTGCTTGTAAATGATGCCGCAGCCCGTGGTGGACAGGGCAACGGCGGCGACCAGCAGGAGATTGCGCATCGGGGAATGGCGTTTGGGGAAATCGAGTCGATGATACACTCCTGACGTGTCGCCGCGACCCAATCCGAGGCAGCTGGCGCTAAATCGCCAATGAACGGAGAAGTATGGAAACCCACGACCTGCGCAAAGTCGGCCTGAAGGTGACCCATCCGCGTATGCGGATCCTGGCGCTGCTCGAGCAGCGCAATGCCAGTCACCACATGACCGCCGAAGACATCTACCGCCAGCTCCTGGAGCACGGGGATGAGATCGGCCTGGCCACGGTGTACCGGGTGCTGACCCAGTTCGAGGCCGCCGGCCTGGTGCTGAAGCACAATTTCGAAGGCGGCCAGGCCGTCTACGAGCTGGACCGCGGTGGCCACCACGACCACATGGTCGATGTGGACAGCGGCAAGATCATCGAGTTCGAAAGTCATGAGATCGAGGAGCTGCAGCGCAAGATCGCGGCCGACCATGGCTACGAGCTGGAAGAGCACTCGTTGGTGCTCTACGTCCGCAAGAAGCGTCGGTAACGGCCTGCCGGCCGCCCGGATGCGATCAAAAAACCCCGGGCATGCCCGGGGTTTTCGTTTTCAGGGGGAGGCGCCGGTTCCGGCGGGGCGCCGGCCAGCGGCCGGCACTAGCCGATCACGGGGGCCTCAGGCCTGCAGCAGCTTGCGCGCCGCCGCCCGGGCTTCCTTGCTGACTTCCACGCCGCCCAGCATCCGGGCCAGCTCTTCTTCGCGGGCCTTGGTATCGAGCTTTTCGACCGCGCTCTGGGTCATGCCGTCCACCGGCGCCTTGCTGACCCGGTAGTGGGCGTGGCCCTTGGAGGCGACCTGGGGCAGATGGGTGACGCACAGCACCTGACGCTTCTCGCCCAAGGCGCGCAGCTTCTGCCCGACGATGTCGGCCACGGCGCCGCCGATGCCCGAATCGACCTCGTCGAAGACCATGGTCGGCACCGCATCCAGGCCCAGCGCGGCGACTTCGATCGCCAGCGAGATACGGGACAGCTCACCACCCGAGGCGACCTTGCGCAGGGCGCGCGGTGGCTGGCCGGCGTTGGCGGCGACCAGGAACTCGACCCGCTCGGCGCCGTTCGGGTCCGGCTTGGCCACGGTCTGGGGCTCGATATCGATCAGGAACTGCCCGCCGCCCATGCCCAGCTCGCCGATCAGGGTGGTGGTGGTGTCCGACAGGGCCTTCGCGGCCTTGCGGCGGCTCGCGCTGAGCACCTCGGCCACGGTCTTCCACTGGCCGGCGGCACGGTCGATCTCGCCGGCCAGGGCCTGCAGACGCTCGTCGGCGCCGCGCAGCTGTTCGACTTCGGCTTCCATGGCGTCGCGGTGTTCGCCCAGCGCTTCCATCGGCACCCGGTGCTTGCGGGCGAGGTCGTGCAGGCGGCCCAAGCGGCGCTCGATATCCTCGAACTGCTCCGGGTCGGCATCCAGGTCGTCATGCACGCGATCGAGCAGGGACAGCGCTTCGTCCAGCTGGATGGCGGCGCTGTCGAGCAGGGCATCCACCTCGCCGAGTCGGCTGTCGTGTTCGGCCACGCGGGCCAGGTCATGGCGGGTCTGCTGCAGCAGCTGCAGGACCGAGACCTCGTCATCCCCATTGAGGCGGCTGACGGCCACGTCGCAGGCGCCGATCAGCGCGCTGGCATGGGCCTGGCGGCGGTGGCTGCTGCCCAGGGTGGCGATCGAGGCCGGGTCCAGATCCTCACGCTTGAGCTCGCTGAGCTGGTGCTCCAGGTAGCCGATCCGGTCGCTCACGTCGCCCTGGCGCGAGAGCGCCTCGGCTTCATCGACCAGCGTCTGCCAGCGTGCCGCGGTCTGGCGGACCTGGGCGCGCTCGGCGTCGTTGCGGGCGAAGGCATCCAGCAGCGAGAGCTGCGAGGGGCGCGAGAGCAGCGCCTGCTGTTCGTGCTGGCCGTGGATCTCCACCAGCATGCCGGCCAGCTCGGTGAGCTGGGTCAGCGTCACCGGGCGGCCGTTGATGAAGGCGCGCGAGCCACCGTCGGCGCGGATCACCCGTCGCAACTGGCACTGTTCTTCGTCGTCCAGCTCGTTGTCGCGCAGCCACTGGCGCGCCGGCGCGTCGGCCAGCGGCGCGAATTCGGCCGAGAGCTCGGCGCGCGCGGCACCGTGGCGGACCACGCCGCTGTCGGCGCGCAGCCCGGACAAAAAGCCCAGCGCGTCCACCATCAGCGACTTGCCCGCGCCGGTTTCACCTGAGACCACGGTCATGCCGGCGCCGAATTCCAGCTCGGTGGCGCGGACGACCGCGAAATCCTTGATCGATAGATGTCTAAGCATGGTCTACGTTGTACACGAGGGGTGTCTCCAAGCCGCGCACGCTAGCATGGGCCGGGGGCGTCTCCAATGACTTGCCAACGCCCCGTGCAGCCATTATCTAAGTGGGCGTCTCACAGGCTGATTCCATGCATCCTTCCGCGTCCCATCTCGCCCCGCGCGCCCGCCATCTGCTGCGGACGCTGATCGCGCGCCACATCCAGGATGGGGAGCCGGTCGGCTCGCAGACCCTTGCCCGGCATGCCGGCCTGGACGTCAGCCCGGCCACGATCCGCAACATCCTGGGCGACCTGGAAGACCTCGGCCTGCTCAGTTCGCCGCATACCTCGGCCGGCCGGGTGCCGACCGCGCACGGCTACCGGGTGTTCGTGGACAGCCTGGTCAAGATGCAGCCGCCGGGCGAGGGCGAGCTCAGCCGCCTGCGCACCGAGCTGGCCACCGGCACCGGCACCCAGGCCCTGCTCGGCAGTGCCTCGGAGCTGCTCTCGGCGATGAGCCATTTCGTCGGGGTGGTCAGCGCCCCGCGCCGGGAGCAGTTCGCGTTCCGGCATATCGATTTCGTGGCGCTGGACGCGCGCCGGGTGCTGGCGATCCTGGTGTTCGCCGACAACGAGGTGCAGAACCGGGTGATCGAGCCGCGCCGCGGCTTCAATCCCGGGGAGCTGGAGCAGGTCGCCAACTACCTCAATGCCAACTGCGCCGGTCGGCCGCTGGCCGAGATCCGGGCCCGCCTGCTGCTGGAGCTGCGCGATGCGCAGTCGGAAATGGAGCAGTTGCTGGCGCACAGCATCGAGCTGGCCGAGCAGGCGATGGTGCCGCCGGCCGATGACATGGTGCTGGCCGGGCAGACCCGCCTGATGGGCGTGCAGGACCTGTCCGATCTGGAGCGCCTGCGCGAGCTGTTCGATGTGTTCGCCAGCAAGCGCGAGATCCTGCAGCTGCTCGAGCGCACCATCCAGGCCCCGGGCGTGCGCATCTTCATCGGCGAAGAGACCGGGGTGATGCCGCTGGAGAGCGTCTCGCTGGTCACCGCCCCGTACTCGGCCGATGGCCAGGTGCTGGGGGTGCTGGGGGTGATCGGCCCGAAGCGGATGGCCTACGACCGCATGATCCCGCTGGTGGAAGCCACCGCCCAGGTGCTGGGGGCCGCGCTGGGCTCGCCCGCTGGCGGCGGATTGTCCCGCGATCGCGCATAAAGCGGCCCTGGACTCTTGAATCCCGTAGCCGCGCCCACATAGGGGTGGGTGGAGGCGGAGAGTCACCGCCAAGGATCCGGAAATGAACCAAGATCAGTCAGATATCGCATCCCAGAATCCCGCCGGCGAGCCCGGCGCTGAGCCGTCCCTGCAGCAGCAGCTGGACAGCCTGCACAACGAGCTGGCCCTGCTGCGTTCGGAGTCGCTGCGCGAACGCGCCGACCTGGACAACCAGCGCAAGCGCGTTGCCCGCGACGTGGAACAGGCGCGCCGCTTCGCCAACGAAAAGCTGCTTGGCGAGCTGCTGCCGGTGTTCGACAGCCTCGATGCCGGCCTCAATGCCGCCGGCAGCGAGCCGAGCCCGCTGCGCGAAGGTCTCGAACTGACCTACAAGCAGCTGCTCAAGGTCGCCGCCGACAATGGCCTGACCCTGCTCGACCCGACCGGCCAGACCTTCAACCCGGACCACCACCAGGCCATCAGCCAGGTCGACGCGCCCGGCGCGGCGCCGGGCAGCGTGGTGCAGGTGTTCCAGAAGGGCTACCTGCTCAACGACCGCCTGCTGCGGCCGGCGCTGGTCGTGGTGGCCCGCGACTGACCCACGGGTCGGTCCGCCGGGCCAGGCCCGGCGGTTCGACCGGACGCTGAACGCGTTGGGTCGCCATCGGACACTGTGTTTGATGGACGGCTTGAAAGTGTCCGCAGCGTCCCACACATCCCATTCATAACCCGGCAGCTGCCGGATGTACCCAGAACTTTCAGGAGTCTCCCTCATGGGCAAGATCATTGGTATCGACCTCGGCACCACCAACTCGTGTGTGGCGATCATGGACGGCGGCAAGGCCCGCGTCATCGAAAATTCGGAAGGCGATCGCACCACGCCCTCCATCGTCGCCTACACCAAGGACGGCGAAGTCCTGGTCGGCGCCTCGGCCAAGCGCCAGGCGGTGACCAACCCGAAGAACACCTTCTACGCTGTCAAGCGCCTGATCGGCCGCAAGTTCACCGACGCTGAAGTCCAGAAGGACATCGCGCACGTGCCCTACGGCATCCTGGCCCATGACAACGGCGACGCCTGGGTCCAGACCAGCGACGGCAAGAAGATGGCCCCGCAGGAAATCTCCGCCCGCGTGCTGGAGAAGATGAAGAAGACCGCCGAAGCGTTCCTGGGTGAGACCGTCACCGAGGCCGTGATCACCGTGCCGGCTTACTTCAATGACAGCCAGCGCCAGGCCACCAAGGACGCCGGCCGCATCGCCGGTCTGGAAGTCAAGCGCATCATCAACGAGCCGACCGCTGCTGCCCTGGCCTATGGCCTGGACAAGGGTGACGGCCGTGACCGCAAGATCGTTGTGTACGATCTGGGCGGCGGCACCTTCGACGTGTCGATCATCGAGATCGCCAACGTCGACGGTGAGAAGCAGTTCGAAGTGCTGGCCACCAACGGTGACACCTTCCTGGGCGGCGAAGATTTCGACAACCGCGTCATCGAATACCTCGTCGACGAGTTCAACAAGGACCAGGGCATCGACCTGCGCAAGGATCCGCTTGCCCTGCAGCGCCTGAAGGATGCCGCCGAGCGCGCCAAGATCGAGCTGTCCACCAGCCAGCAGACCGAAGTGAACCTGCCGTACGTCACCGCTGACGCGTCGGGTCCGAAGCACCTGAACATCAAGCTGACCCGCGCCAAGCTGGAAGCGCTGGTGGAAGACCTGATCAAGAAGTCGATCGAGCCGTGCCGCATCGCGCTGAACGATGCCGGCCTGCGTTCGAGCGACATCGGTGAAGTGATCCTGGTCGGCGGTCAGACCCGCATGCCGAAGGTGCAGCAGGCGGTGACCGAGTTCTTCGGCAAGGAACCGCGCAAGGACGTCAACCCGGACGAAGCCGTGGCACTGGGTGCTGCGATCCAGGGCGGCGTGCTGGGCGGCGACGTCAAGGACGTGCTGCTGCTGGACGTGACCCCGCTGTCGCTGGGCATCGAGACCCTGGGTGGCGTGTTCACCAAGATCATCGAGAAGAACACCACCATCCCGACCAAGGCCTCGCAGGTGTTCTCCACCGCCGAGGACAACCAGTCGGCCGTGACCGTGCACGTGCTGCAGGGTGAGCGTGAGCAGGCCCGCTTCAACAAGTCGCTGGCCAAGTTCGATCTCTCCGGCATCGAGCCGTCGCCGCGCGGCCTGCCGCAGGTGGAAGTGTCCTTCGACATCGACGCCAACGGCATCCTGCACGTGTCGGCCAAGGACAAGAAGACCAACAAGGAACAGAAGGTCGAGATCAAGGCCGGTTCGGGTCTGTCCGAGGACGAGATCGCACGCATGGTCGCCGACGCGGAAGCCAACCGCGAAGAAGACAAGAAGTTCCATGAGCTGGTCCAGGCCCGCAACCAGGCTGATGCGCTGATCCACGGTACCCGTACCGCGATCACCGAACACGGCAGCAAGGTCGGTGGCGATGTGATCGGCAAGGTGGAGTCGGCCCTGGCCGATCTGGAAATCGCGATGAAGAGCGATGACAAGGCACAGATCGAAGCCAAGTCGAAGGTGCTGGAAGAAGCCGGCCAGGCCCTGTTCGCGGCCTCCGCGGCGGCCGAGCAGGGTGGCGCGGCACCGGGCCCGGATGCCGGTGGCAACAGCGGCGCGCACGATGATGTGGTCGACGCCGAGTTCACCGAAGTCAAGGACGACAAGAAGTCCTGATCCGGACACGACACGGGACGTTGCGCAGGCAGCGTCCCGTTGTCATATCCCCCTTCTGGTCCTGACAGCCGTATCCCGGCCTGTCGGGGCGCCCGGCGAAAGAGCGGACCTGGTGCCGCTCTTCCGCTTTGACGAATCCCGACTTCCGGAACCCGATTCAAGTTATGAGCAAGCGCGATTACTACGAAGTGCTGAGCGTGTCCCGCACCGCCAGCGATGAAGAACTGAAGAAGGCCTATCGCCGTTGCGCGATGAAGTTCCATCCGGACCGCAATCCGGGTGACAACGAGGCCGAGGCCGCCTTCAAGGAATGCAAGGAAGCCTACGAAACCCTGTCCGACGGCAACAAGCGCCGGATGTACGATGCCCACGGCCACGCGGCGTTCGAGCACGGCATGGGCGGCGGTGGCGGTGGCGGTGGTCCGGGTGGCCCGGACATGGGCGATATTTTCGGTGACATCTTCGGCAACATCTTCGGCGGTGGCGCCGGTGGTGGTGGTCCGCGCCAGGCCCGTCGTGGCGCCGATATCGGCTACGTGATGGAGCTGGACCTGGAAGAAGCGGTGATGGGCGTGGAGCGCCGCATCGAGATTCCGAGTCTGGTCGAGTGTGATGACTGCAACGCCAGCGGCTCGGAAGATGGCAAGGTCGAGACCTGCTCGGTCTGCCGTGGCCAGGGCCAGGTGCGCATCCAGCGTGGCATCTTCGCGATGCAGCAGGCCTGCCACCACTGCAACGGCCGTGGTCAGATCATCCAGAACCCCTGCAAGACCTGTCACGGCAATGGCCGTGTCGAGGAAGACAAAGTGTTGTCGGTCAAGGTGCCCGCGGGCGTCGACACCGGCGACCGCATCCGCCTGTCCGGTGAAGGCGAGGCCGGTCCGGCCGGCACCCCGGCAGGCGATCTGTACGTGGAAGTGCGGGTGCGCGAGCACGCCATCTTCCAGCGCGACGGCGACGACCTGCACTGCGAAGTGCCGATCCGCATCTCGCAGGCGGCCCTGGGCGATACCGTCCGTGTGGCCACGCTGGGCGGTTACGCCGAAATCCGCATCCCGGCCGAGACCCAGACCGGCAAACTGTTCCGCATGCGTGGCAAGGGCGTGCGTTCGGTGCGCAGCCGCAGCGAAGGGGACCTGTACTGCCGCGTGGTGGTGGAGACCCCGGTCAACCTCACCCCGGAGCAGCGCAAGCTGCTGGAACAGTTCGAAACCACCTTCACCGGTGAGGAAGCGCGCAAGCATTCGCCGAAGTCGGCGACCTTCATCGATGGCGTGAAGGGCTTCTGGGACCGGATGACGTCTTAAGCGTCACGGGTTCCTGTGAACTACCGAAGGCCCCCTGGAAACAGGGGGCTTTTTTGTGCGCGGACGGCGGTGTGTGGTCCGCGCGCGGAAAAGCGGGCCTCTCCGGGCCGCCGGTGCTCTCGACACGGTCCCCCGCTCGACCCACCTTCCGCCGCGCCTGGAGAGACTCACAGGCGTAAAATGTCGGCATGAACGAATCCCTCGAAAGCCACCTGGTCCACGGCCGCCGCCAGCGCCCGGACGGTCCGTCGCCGGTCGACGTCATCTCGGTCCAGTCCCAGCTGGTGTACGGCTATGCCGGCAACAGCGCGGCTGTGCCACCGCTGCGCGCGCTGGGCGTGCGCGTGGCCGAAATCCCCACCACGCTGCTCAGCAACGCGCCGTTCTATGAAACCACGCGCGGCCGTGTGCTGCCCTCGGACTGGTTCGCCGACCTGCTGCTCGGCGCCGGTGAGCGTGGCCTGCCGCAGCGGGCGAAGATGCTGGTCTCCGGCTACTTCGGCAGCGTCGGCAACGGTGCGGCCTTCGCCGACTGGCTCGATGCGGTGCTGCCGTCCTCGCCGCAGCTGCGCTACTGCCTGGACCCGGTCATTGGCGACACCCACACCGGCCCTTATGTCGAGCCGGGCCTGGAAATCGTCTTCGCCGAGCGTCTGTTGCCGCATGCCTGGCTGGTCACGCCCAATGCCTTTGAACTGGGCCGCCTGACCGGCATGCCGAGCCTGGCCCAGGACGATGCGATCGCCGCCTCGCAGGCGCTGCTGGCGCGTGGCCCGGAGTGGGTGCTGGCGCACAGCGTCGGCGGCGATCCGGGCCAGCTGGTCACGCTCGCGGTGAGCCGCGACGCGATCTGGCGCTGGTCCTCCCCGCATCTGCCGGTGGACGTGGCGGGTACCGGCGACGTGCTGATGTCGCTGTTGGTGGCGTTCCTGCTGCGGGGAGAAACCTTCGAACAGGCGATCTCGCGCGCCATCGCCGGCGTGCATGTCGCGCTGGAGACCACGCTGGCCAACGGCCACGAAGAGTTCGATGTTCTGGCCGCGGCGCCGGCGGCGCTGGCACTGCCGGATCGCTTCGTTCCCGAGCGCCTGGCGTGAGTCTGACGCCGGTGGTGGGCATCGTCGGCAGCGACGGTGCCTACGGGCGCTGGCTGCGCCGGTTCCTGGAGCAGCGCCTGGGTCTGGAGGTGATCGGCCACGATCCAGCCGATCCGCAGTCGGAGAGCCCGGAGACCCTGCTCGAGCGCGCGCAGGTGCTGATCTTCTCGGCACCGATCCGGCACACGCCCGCGCTGATCGCCGACTACGTGGCCCGCTCGGCCGGTCGTGAAGCCGGTCGCCTGTGGCTGGATGTCACCTCGGTGAAATCGGCCCCGGTGGAGGCGATGCTCACCTCGCAGGCCGAGGTGGTGGGCCTGCATCCGATGACGGCCCCGCCCAAGGCGCCGACGCTGAAGGGCAGGGTGATGGTGGTCTGCGAGGCGCGCCTGTCGCGGTGGCAGCCGTTCGTGCAGCAGCTGTGCGAGGCACTGGAAGCGGAGTGCGTGCGTGCCACGCCCGAGCACCACGACCAGGTCATGGCGCTGGTGCAGGCGATGGTGCATGCCACGCATCTGGCCCAGGCCGGTGTGCTGCGTGAGTACGCGCCGCTCCTGGGTGCCTTGCCGGCGTTGATGCCGTATCGCTCGGCCTCGTTCGAGCTGGATACCGCGATCATCGCGCGCATCCTCTCGCTCAATCCGGCGATCTACGAAGACATCCAGTTCGGCAATCCGCACGTGGCACCGATGCTGGACCGGCTGCTGGCCCAGTTGCAGCAGTTGCGGGCGCAGCTGGAGAAGGGCGATGACGCGGCGCGCGCAGCGTTCCGCCAGCAGTTGCTGCTGGACAACCGCGACAGCCTGGGCGCGGAGGTGCTGGCCGATGGCAATTACACCTTTGAGCGGGTCGGCTACCTGCTGGCCGATCTCACCGAACGCAACGCGATCAGTGTGCACCTGCCCGAAGACCGGCCCGGCTCGTTGCGCGAGTTGCTGCACGTGTTCGAGCGGCACCGGGTCAGCCTGGCTTCGATCCATTCATCGCGTACGCCGGCCGGTGAGGTGCACTTCCGGGTGGGCTTCGTGGCAGGCAGCGATGCCCTCGCACTGCAGGCGGCGGCCATCGAGATCGATGCCTCCGGTATCGGCCGTGTGCTGGTTCGTTGACACGGTGCGCTGCAGCATTCATCCACAGGGGGTGTGGATGATCTGCGCACAAACGTGTGGATAAGTGCGTACGCGCCTTGCCGTAAAAGGCTGTCAAGATGCTTGGTCAAAAATTGACCAACATCCGCGTAACTTTTTTTCAACGCCTCAGGTGACGAGGGTCAGCTCGCCACCCGCCGTGCGGAACTCGCGGCCGTCGCGGATCAGATGGCGGCCATCGGCCAGCTCGTAACGCGCACTCTGGCCGCTGCCTGCAGCGGCATCGGCCTGCTCATCCTTGAACTCGATGATGACGTAATCGTCGCCGTTGGCATCCGTGGCGGGGAACTGTCGGAACGACATGAAACACCTCCTGCAGCGCATCCAGTGAGGGCTGCAGGATGCGATGGCCGGTGTTACCGGCCCGTCATCAATCGATGAATTGCAGGCGCGCCAGTTCGGCGTAGAGACCGCCCTCGGCCAGCAGCTCGGCATGCGTGCCCTGGGCGACGATGCGGCCGTGGTCCATGACCACGATGCGGTCAGCCTTGAGCACGGTGGCCAGGCGGTGCGCGATCACCAGCGTGGTGCGGCCGGCCATCAACCGCTCCAGCGCCTGCTGTACGGCGCGCTCGCTCTGTGCATCCAAGGCGCTGGTGGCTTCGTCGAGCAGCAGGATCGGGGCGTCCTTGAGCAGGGCGCGGGCGATCGCGATGCGCTGCTGCTGGCCACCGGAGAGGCGCGCACCGCGCTCGCCCAGCTCGCTGGCATAGCCTTCGGGCAGTGCCTGCAGGAACTCATCGGCCTCGGCGGCTTCGGCCGCGCGCTGCACCTCCTCATCGGTCGCCTCCAGGCGCCCGTAGCGGATGTTCTCGAACGCACTGCTGGCAAACAGGGTGGGCTGCTGCGGCACCAGCGCCAGCTGTTCGCGCAGCTGCGCCGGATCGACCTCGCGCAGGTCCACGCCATCGACCAGGATGCGACCGGCCGCGGGATCGTGGAAGCGCAGCAGCATCGACAGGATGGTGCTCTTGCCGGCGCCGGACGGGCCGACCAGCGCGACCGTTTCACCCGGGCGCACGTGCAGATCCACATGGTCCAGCGCAGCGGTATCCGGGCGCTGCGGGTAGTGGAACACCACATCCTCGAAACGGATCTCGCCGCGCAGTGGCTGCGGCAACGGGGTGGGATGGGCCGGGGCGGTGATCTCCACGTCTTCCTGCAGCAGCTCGGCAATGCGGCCCATGCCGCCCGACGCACGCTGCAGCTCGTTCCAGACCTCGGCCAGCGCACCGACCGAACCGCCGCCGATCAGCGCATACAGCACGAACTGACCCAGCGTACCGGCGCTCATGTTGCCGTCGATCACCTCGTGCGCGCCCAGCCACAGCACGCCGACGATGGCACCGAACACCAGCACGATGGCGCTGGCGGTGACGATCGACTGGGCGCGGATGCGGCGGCGGGCGGCACCGATCGCATCGCCCAGCGCGGCATTGAAACGGCCGCGCTCATACGGCTCACGCGCGTGCGCCTGTACGGTGCGTACCGCCCCCAGGGTTTCAGAGGCCAGGCTGTTGGCATCGGCGATGCGGTCCTGGCTGGCGCGCGCGATATTGCGCAGGCGGCGGGCGCCGATGATGATCGGCAATACCGCCAGCGGAATGCCGACCAGCGACCACGCCGCCAGATGCGGGCTGGTCACGAACAGCATCACCAGGCTGCCGACCACGGTCACGCTGCTGCGCAGGGCCACCGACATGGTCGAGCCGATCACGCTGCGCAGCAGTTCGCTGTCGGCGGTCAGCCGCGAGACCAGCTCGCCGCTGCGGCTGCGGTCGTGGAAGCCGGCACCCAGCGTGATCAGATGGGCGTAGAGGCGGCTGCGCAGATCGGCGACCACCTTTTCGCCCAGCAGCGAGACGAAGAAGAAGCGCGCGGCGGTGGCCAGCGCCAGCACCACCGCGACCAGGAACAGCAGGGCGAAGGCCTTGTTGATCTGGCCGCCACTGGTGAAGCCGTGGTCGATCATCTGGCGCACCGCGACCGGCAGGCTCAGGGTGGCCACCGAGGACACCGCCAAGGCCACCAGCCAGGCACTGAACAGCCCGACGTGCCGGCGGACGAACGGCCACAAGGTGTTCAAGCTGCCCAATCGGCGCATCGGCGTGTCGTTCGGAACGGGTGCGTCAGTCATTCGATGGGCCTGGTTCGATGCGGGATTCAATACGGACACGATCACGAGTGGCGTCGCGGAGGCGGTTTTTCAACGGTTCGACCTGATCGGCTGGCAAGCGCAGGTGCAGGTTCACACCGTCGGCGGTGAACGCTTCGTCCACTTTCTCGGCCAGATGGGCGCCCAGGGCGGCATGCAGCGGGCCCAGATCCTCGAAGCCGGCCTGCACGTCCAGCTCGGCCATGGCGATCAGGGGCAGCCGTGGTGCCAGCCGCAGGCACTCGGCGGCGGTACCGCCATACGCGCGGACCAGGCCGCCGGCACCGAGCTTGATGCCCCCGTACCAGCGTGTCACCACCACCATCACCCGATCGAAGCCCTGGCCATCAATGGCGGCCAGGATCGGGCGGCCGGCGGTGCCGGATGGCTCGCCATCGTCGCTGGAGCGGTAGTCGTTGCCGTAGCGGTAGGCCCAGCAGTTGTGGGTGGCATCGGCGACGGCGACCTGCTGCAGGAACTCCAGCGCGGCCGCCGCATTCTGGATCGGCGCGGCATGGGCGATGAAGCGGCTGTGCTTGATCTCCAGGCTGTGGCTGACGGGGGTGGCGAGCGTATCGGGCATTCCCATCATTCTAGTGGGGATGCCTGATCACCGTACGCGCCGCGTCAGTTCTCGAGCAGCTGGCGGAGATCGCGCGGGATGCGCACTTCCGGGTACTGCTGCAGATAACGCTCCAGGCTGGCACGTGCGGTATCCACATCGCCGGCATCGCGTCGCTCGCGGATGCGCTTGAGCCATTGCTTGCGCGGCAGTCCGGCATCGGCAGCGACGGCCTGGTGAAGGGCACGTACCGCCTCGTCTGCCGAGGCGGGCGCCGCCATCGGCCCGGCGGCGCGGCGCATCACGCCGGGAGCGCTGGGCGCGGGTTTGGCTGGCGCTGCGCTTTTTAGCGCCGCACGCGGTGCTTCGCGGTCCATCGTGGAGCCGGTCACCACGACGCTGTCCAGCGCCGGTTCGCTTGTGTCCATGGCATACGCCGATGCCGCCTCCGGCGCTGGTGCGGAAACAGGCGGCGCGGGTGCCGTGATCACTTCCGGGCGGGGCGGGGCGGCCGTCCGCGCATGCTCGGGCGCAGGCGCCGCGGTTGGCGCGGTGGCGGCCGCTGTGTCTTTCGCCATGCGCGCTTGCTGGACCACGGGCGGTGCAGCGACCGGGGCCGGTGGCGGTGCGGCGTCCAGCGCCGGCGCAGCCTCCGTCCTTGCCGTGCTCGATGCGGCGGCGCCCGGTACGGGTGCGGCAACCGGTTCGGCCAGCGGTGGCGCGGGTGGTTCTTCAGGCTTGAGCTGCCAGGCGATGCCGACCGCGAAGATCACCGAGGCGGCGAGGCCGAACACCGCCGGCAGGCGCGAACGCGGGCGCGTTGCCCGCACCGGCGCAGCCGGCGGCAGCTTCCAGGTAGCAGCGTCCGCAGCCGGTGCTTCCACGGCGGTACGCGCGGCCGCGAGTACGGCCTCGTCGATCGCCGGTGCGGGACCGGTCGCGCTCGGCCGACCCAGCAGCCGGGCCAGTTCGCGTTCTTCCGGGGTCAGCGAATCCGGGCGGTTCATCCGCTCAACCCCGCGCGTAGTTTGTCCATGGCATAACGCAGTCGCGATTTGACCGTCTCACGGCCGACGCCGGTAATCTCGGCGATCTCTTCCAGGCTCAATTCCTGTTCCAGACGCAGTTGCAGGACCTCGCGCTGCTCCGGCGGCAGCTGCTCCATTGCCAGCTGCAGCTGGCGGCGTTGTTCGAACTCTGAAAGCTGCGTTTCCGGGGTGCGCGCATCGGCGATCGCCGCGACCCGCTCATCGGCGTCGATCGGGGCCGCAGGCCGGTGCCTGGCCGCACGCCAGTGGTCGTTGAGGCGGTTGTGGGCGATCCGGAACAGCCAGGTGGTGAAGGCGGCGTCCGGCTGCCAGCCGGCGCGCGCGGCGATCACGCGCTGCCAGACATCCTGGAACATCTCATCGGCCAGCGCGCCATCGCGCAGCTGGCGCAGCAGGAAGCTGTACAGACGGCTGCGATGACGGCCATACAGCGCCCCGAACGCACGCAGGTCGCCGCCGGCCCAGGCCAGCATCAGCGCTTCATCGGTCGGCAGGGCAAGGGCGTCCACGCCGCACAGAGTAAGCGCTGCGGGGGTGTTCGCATAGTCGACGGCGCGCGCGGCGGCGGAGCGGGATGGCATGGCGATGACCTGGGGCACGGCAGTAACAACGTCCAGCAGCGCCGGATGGGGTTGAAGCGCTTCCATTGCCCCCCGGTCTGCGCGTTATGCTCGCAGGACAGGGGAGGTGCCGGGCAGCCGGCGCCCGAGAGACGAGCGACGTGTCCAGCCAGATGGTGACCTCTTCAGTGCAACGGGACGGTGATGCGGTGATCCCTGCCGCGGTCGCCACGGCGTTGTGCGCCCTGTTGCCGGCCGGGGCGGCGATCACGCTGGCCTGGTCGGATCCGGTGCTGGGCGAGGGCGCTCTGGACCACCCTCAGGGCCGCACCCCGCCGGCGGACGCTGTTCCCGCGCGGCGTCAGGCGACCTCGGCCGGCATGGCGCTTCAGCAGCGCTGGAGCCACAGCGGCGCCGACCTGACGCTGGAGGTGACCCTGGCCGCCGGGACGACACCGCCGGACACGTGGTGGGCGTTGGCGCGCTCCCTGTTCCAGAGCACCCTGCTGCTGGCGAGGCAGCGCCGCGAGATCGCCTCCCTGGAGGAGTCCAAACGCCTGCAGCAGGCGCTCTATGAAATCGCCGATCTGGCCGGTGCGGATCTGGAAATGGCCGAGATGCTGCGCCACTTCCATCGCGTGCTCAATTCGCTGATGTACGCGCAGAACTGTTTCATCGTCGAGTACGACGACATCCGCCACCGGGTCCGCTTCCTGTATTTCGCCGACCAGAAAGATGATTTCGTTGCTGACCCGGATCGCAGCTACGAAGAACACGAAATGCCGCGCAGCCTCACCTTCGCGCTGCTGCGGCATGGCGAGCCATTGAGCGGGCCCTCGCGGGAGCTGCTGGCCGTCCTTGATGACGAGCACGACCCCGAGCGTGGGCCGGAAAGCCTGGATTGGCTGGGCGTGCCGATGCTGCGCGATGGGCGGGTCTGTGGTGCCATCGTGGTGCAGAGCTACGAGCACCGGGCGCGTTATGGCGAGGCCGACCGCACCCTGCTGGGTTATGTCGCCCAGCACATCCTGACCGCGATGGACCGGCGCCAGGCGCAGGTGCAGCTGGAACGCCAGGTCGAGCGCCGCACGGTCGAACTGCAGCGCGCCAACCGCAACCTGCAGGAAGAAGTCGTCGAGCGCCGTCGTGCCGAAAAACTGCAGCTGGCGCTGTTCAACATCGCCGAGCTGGCGATGAGCGCTGAATCGCTGTCGCAGTACTACGGCCAGGTGCACGGCGTCGTCGGGACGCTGCTGGATGCACGTAACTTCTATATCGCCCTGGTCAACGAAAAAGGCGACGGACTGGAGTTCGTGTACTCGGTGGACGAGTACAACCCGTCGCGCGCACCGCGCCCCTTCAGTGAAGGCCTGACCGAGTTCATCGTGCGCAACCGGCAACCGCTGCTGGCCACGCGCGAGCGCATCGATGCGCTGCGCGACAGTGGCGTGGTGCGCGAGTTCGGCGCGCGCTCGAACTGCTGGCTGGGTGTGCCGTTGTTGAGCGATGACGATGTGGTCGGTGTGATCGTGGTGCAGAGTTATTCGCCGGAGGTGGTGTTCACCGTGCACGACCAGCGGTTGCTCACCTTCGTGGCACAGAACATCGGCAACGGGCTGTCCCGCCAGCGCGACCAGGAGCGGCTGCGCAATGCGCATGCCGATCTGGAACAGCGCGTGGACGAGCGCACCCGCGAGCTGGCCGACGTCAACGACAGACTGCTGGGCCAGATCGGCGAGCGCCTGCGTGCCGAACAGCGCCTCACCCACCAGGCCATGCACGACGCGCTGACCGGGCTGCCCAACCGCCTGCATCTGCTGGATCGGCTGGAAGACGCGATCGTGCGTGCGCGCACCAACGAGAGCCAGGGCTTTGCCGTGCTGTTTCTGGACCTGGATCGCTTCAAGCTGGTCAACGACAGCATCGGCCATGCTGCCGGTGACCAGATGCTGGTGGAGGTGGCCAAGCGCATCGTCTCGATGATCTCCGCGCAGGACGTGGTCGCGCGGCTGGGCGGCGATGAGTTCGCGATCCTGCTCCAGTGCGGTGATGGCCTGGCCTCGGCGCTGGAGTTTTCCCAGCGGATGCTGGTGGCGCTGGAAGAGTCGATGTGGGTGAAGGGGCGCGAGCTGTTCCCCTCGGGCAGCCTGGGTATCGCCATGTGGAACCCGCGCTACCGCAACGGCGAGGAACTGGTGCGCGATGCGGATGCGGCGATGTACCGCGCCAAGGCGCAGGGCAATGATCGCTGCGCCGTATTCGATGAGGCGATGCGCGAGCAGGCCCTGCGCAGCCTGGATCTGGAGGCGGACCTGCGCCGGGCCATCATCAACCGGGATTTCATGCCGTTCTATCAGCCGATCGTGCGGCTCAGCGACGGCGAACTGGTCGGCCACGAGGCGCTGCTGCGCTGGCAGCATGAGCGCCGCGGGCTGCTGCTGCCGAGTGCGTTCCTGGATCTGGGCGAAGAGAGCGGCCTGATCGAACAGGTGGACTGGCTGCTGTACGAACAGGTGATCACCCAGCTCGCGCGCGGTGGCCGTGGCTATCTCTCGGTGAACGTATCGCCGCGCCACTTCCGCTCGGCCGATTTCAGCACGCGCCTGTTCGGCCTCATCGAAGCGGCCGGTGCCGATCCGCACCGGTTGCGGCTGGAGATCACCGAGGTGGCGCTGCTCGATGACGGCCCGCGGACACTGCGCATCCTGCAGACCCTGCGTGAGCGTGGGGTGCTGGTGCAGCTGGATGATTTCGGCACCGGCTTTTCGGCGCTGTCCTACCTGCACCGGTTCCCGATCTCGACGCTGAAGATCGACCAGTCCTTCATCGCCGGCCTGCACGGGCAGGACATGCAGAGCACGCATGCGCTGGTGCAGGGCGTGCTGTCACTGGCGCGCACGCTGGGCATCGAAACGGTGGGTGAGGGCATCGAAACCCAGGCCCAGCACGACACGTTGCTGCAGCTCGGCTGCGATTACGGCCAGGGCTATCTGCTCGGCAGGCCGGCCCCGATGGCAACCACCGCGACGGCCTGAACCGTCGCGGCGCCGCAGGGATCAACGCAGCGCGTTGGCCCGCTTTTCGTCGATCCACTTGGAGGCCTGCGCCGGCTCGTAGGCACGCATCCAGGTCAGCATTTCATCGATGTCCGAGCCATACCACAGGTCCGCGCGCTGGGCCGGGTGCAGGAAGCGCTCTTCGACCATGCGATCGATCATGCCGATCAGCGGGGCATAGAAGCCGTCCACATCCAGGAACGCGCAGGGCTTGTTGCCGATGCCCAGCTGGCGCCAGGTCAGCATCTCGAAGATTTCTTCCATGGTGCCGAAACCGCCGGGCAGGGCGACGAACGCATCGGAGAGGTCGAACATGCGCGACTTGCGCTCGTGCATCGAACCGACGATTTCCAGCTCGGTCAGGCCGCGGTGGGCCACTTCCCAATCGGCCAGCTGCTGCGGGATCACGCCGGTGACTTCACCGCCGCCGGCGAGCACGGCGTTGGCCACGGTGCCCATCAGGCCGACGTTGCCGCCGCCGTAGACCAGGCGCAGGCCGTCGCGGGCGATGCGGTCACCCAACGCGATGGCGCGCTCGGTGTAGACCGGCTTGCTGCCGGGGTTGGAACCACAGTAAACGCAAATCGACTTCATTGGATCTTCCTGTTGTCCGAATCTGTAGCGACCGGAAACGAAAAAGCCCCGCCGATGACCGGTGCGCTGGTCTCGTGACGGGGTGTCGTTCCGCAGGTGCGGTGGCGGATTATCGCGCGTTTCGGGCGCGGGGGCCAATCGGCCATCGGTGACGACGGCCGAGCAACGGTCGGCTCCACCGGGATGGCGCACCGGGGCAGAGCCGGCCGTTGGTCGCCTGCCGTTTCTCGTACCGTCGGTCGGCGACCCCCTGCGGGTTCACACCCGCAAGGAAGCCGGCCTCAGGCCGCCTGCGACTGCTCCCGGCGCGGACCTTCCTTCAACGCGCGGCCGACCAGGCCGACCAGCAGGTCCAGCTCCTCGCCGTCCATGCCGAAGTGCGGGGTGAAGCGCAGCGAGTTCTCACCGCCATGGATCACATTGATGCCATGGTTGCGCAACCACTCTTCGGTGGAGCCGGTGCCGTAGCACTTGAACTGCGGGGCCAGCTCGCAGGAGAACAGCAGGCCGGTGCCCTGGACCTTGGTGATCAGCCCGCCCAGCTCGGTCTTGAGCTGTTCCAGCTTGCGCACGGCTTCCTGGCCGCGCACGCGGATGTTCTCGCGCACCTGCGGGGTCAGCAGCGACAGTGTGGCGCAGGCCACGTCCAGCGCCCGCGGGTTGGAGGTCATGGTGTTGCCGTAGATGCCCTTGCGATACAGCTGCGCGGCGTGCCCGGTCACGGCCAGCACGGAGAGCGGGAACTGCGCCGCATTGAGCGCCTTGGAGTAGGTTTCCATGTCCGGCACGTCCAGGCCTTCAAAGCCCGGGTAATCCACGATCGACAGCACGCCGTGCGCGCGCAGGCCGGCCTGGATCGAGTCCAGCAGCAGCAGGCTGCCGTGCTGGCGGGTCAGTTCGCGGGCCAGCGCATAGAACGCGGGCGGCACCGAGCGGCCGGGGTCGCCTTCGCCCATCACCGGCTCCAGGAACACCGCTTCGATGAACCAGTGGTTCTGTTCGGCCTCGGCGAACACGCGCTTGAGCGCCACTTCATCATAGGGCGCGATCGCGATGACCGTGTCCTCGCCGCGGTAGCTGGCCAGGTGCTGCATGTAGGTCTTGCGACTGGAGTCGGAATACAGGCCCGGGCGGTCGGTGCGGCCGTGGAAACTGCCCTTGACCACCACGCGCTTGATTTTCGCACCGGCGTGGCGGGCGCCCGGATCGGTCTGCAGCTTGGCGTTGACGTCGGCGATGCGGGCAGCCAGCCCGACCGCTTCGGAGCCCGAATTCAGGCACATGAAGTGGCTGTACGGGCAGCCGCCGCGGCGGTGGCCGATCTCCTTGCGCAGGGCCTGGATGAAGCGCTGCTGGGACAGGCTGGGCGTCATCACATTGGCCATGACCTGCGGGGCCGCCATGGCCTCCATCACCGCCTCGGGGGTATGGCCGAAGCCGAGCATGCCGTAGCCGCCGGCGTCGTACAGCACCGCGCCCTTCAGGGTGACCACCCATGCGCCACGGGCGGCGAGGGCAACGTACGGGGTGACCGCATCATCGGCATAGAAATTGACGAAGCCCTCCTGCATCGCATCGATCTGGGCGCGCTCGTCCAGTGCCAGCAGGCCGCCAAGATCGGCGCGCACGCGCTCGAATTCAGCGGCGGCGGCGTCGATGGCGGCGACCAGGGCAGGGTGGCCGGCGGCCAGGCGTTCGAGGGTGGCGTCATCCAGGCCGGTGGTGAGGCGGGTGCCGGGCTGGGCGCGGAGCGGGGCGAGACGTTCGATGAAGCTCATTGCAGATCTCCTGAAACGATGGCGGCACGGCGGAAAAGCAAAACGCGCGTCTATT
Source organism: Stenotrophomonas sp. PS02301 (assembly GCF_029959485.1). Classification (NCBI taxonomy): domain Bacteria; kingdom Pseudomonadati; phylum Pseudomonadota; class Gammaproteobacteria; order Lysobacterales; family Lysobacteraceae; genus Stenotrophomonas; species Stenotrophomonas sp. PS02301. The sequence goes on along the minus strand of NZ_JASCOO010000012.1, from coordinate 34,418 downwards.
CGCGCGCGCTTCGGGCATTCCTGCTCGTGCATCAGACTTCCGGCTCGATGCTAGCACGCGGTTTTTCGCGCGATAACCCCGTCAAAAACTGTTGCAAAGCAGCATTTTGCGCGACGTTTGGCGAATCCTTCGTTGCCACCGAGGGCCAGTCGTACAATGGCCGACATTGCCTACACGTTGCCGTGCGCTGCCTTGAAGAAGTCCGATTTCAACTACGACCTGCCGCCTGAACTGATTGCCCAGGCTCCGCTCGCCGAGCGCTCGGCCAGCCGCCTGATGGTGGTGCCGCCGGCCCCGGCCGCGTTTGATCACCGCCAGGTGCGCGATCTGCCCGACCTGCTGCAGCCCGGCGACCTGCTGGTCTTCAACGACACCCGGGTGATCCCGGCGCGTCTGTTCGGCCAGAAGGCCAGCGGCGGCCGTGTCGAGATCCTGATCGAGCGCCTGCTCGGTGGCCAGCAGGCCCGCGCGCAGGTTGGCGCCAGCAAGTCGCCCAAGCCGGGCAGCCGGATCGCACTGGATGCTGGTGGCGAGGCCGAGGTGCTGGGCCGCGACGGCGAGTTTTACGTGCTGCAGTTCCATGTGCCCGAGGCGCTGGAACAGTGGCTGCTGCACGCCGGCCGGCTGCCGTTGCCGCCCTACATCCAGCGCGAGCCGGGCGTGGACGACCGCGAGCGTTACCAGACGGTCTTTGCCCGCGAGATCGGCGCGGTGGCCGCCCCGACCGCCGGCCTGCACTTCGATGAGGCCCTGCTGGCCACGTTGAAGGACAAGGGCGTGGATTTCGGCCACGTGACCCTGCACGTGGGCGCGGGCACCTTCCAGCCGGTCCGCGTGGACGATCTGAAAGAACACGTGATGCACCGTGAGTGGCTGAACGTCGGCGCCGAGCTGGTCCAGCAGGTGCGCCGCACCCGGGCTGCGGGCGGCCGGGTGATCGGCGTCGGGACCACCGTGGTGCGTGCGCTGGAAAGCGCCATGCGCGACGGCGAACTGCTGCCCTACGCCGGGGAAACCCAGATCTTCATCACCCCGGGCTACCGGATCCGCAGCGTGGACGCGATGGTGACCAACTTCCATCTGCCGGAAAGCACGCTGCTGATGATGATCTCGGCGTTTGCCGGCCAGGCCCGGGTGATCGAGGCCTACCAGGCCGCGATCGCGGAAAAGTACCGCTTCTTCAGCTATGGCGATGCGATGCTGCTGTTCCCGCAGGGGGACTGACGGCCGCAGGGCAGGCGCGGCCGTTTTCGGCGACAATGGCAGACTATCTGCCCGAATGACCGCTCCATGTCCCGACTCCAGTTCCAGCTCCAGACCACCGACGGTCGCGCCCGCCGCGGCCGCCTGACCTTCCCGCGCGGGACCGTGGAAACCCCGGCCTTCATGCCGGTGGGCACCTATGGCTCGGTGAAGGGCATCCTGCCGGAGCAGATCCGCGCGCTGGGTGCGGAAATCATCCTGGGCAACACCTTCCATCTCTACCTGCGCCCGGGCCTGGACGTGATCGCCGACCACGGCGGCCTGCATGGCTTCGCGCGCTGGAACGGCCCGATCCTGACCGACTCCGGCGGCTTCCAGGTGTTCTCGCTGGCCCACCGCCGCAAGATCACCGAGCAGGGCGTGACCTTTTCCTCGCCGACCGACGGCGCCCGCGTGTTCCTGGGCCCGGAAGAGAGCATGCGCATCCAGAAGGTGCTCGATTCGGACGTGGTGATGATCTTCGACGAGTGCACCCCGTACCCGGCCACCGAGCCGGTCGCGCGCACCTCGATGGAACTGAGCCTGCGCTGGGCGCAGCGCAGCCGCAACGCGCACGATGAACTGGGCAATGACGCAGCGCTGTTCGGCATCGTCCAGGGCGGCGTCCATCACGACCTGCGCAGCCGCTCGGCCGAGGGCCTGCAGCAGATCGGCTTCGATGGCTACGCCATCGGCGGCCTGGCCGTGGGCGAGCCCGAGCACGAACGCAACGCCATGCTCGACCATATGCACCCGATCCTGCCGGCCGACCGGCCGCGCTACCTGATGGGCGTCGGCCGCCCGGAGGACCTGGTCGAAGGCGTCGCCCGCGGCGTGGACATGTTCGATTGCGTGATGCCGACCCGCAATGCCCGCAATGGCCACTATTTCACCTCGTTCGGCACGGTGCGCATCCGCAACGCCCGCTACGAGCGCGACATGGACACCATCGAGCCGGGCTGCGGCTGCCATGCCTGCACCAGCGGCTATACCCGCTCGTATCTGCGCCACCTGGACCGCTGTAACGAGATGCTGGCGCCGATGCTGGGCACCATCCACAACCTCTATTACTACGAGACGTTGATGGCCGACATGCGTGCCGCGATCGCGGCGGGAACCTTTACCGCCTTCCGCGAGTCTTTCTACGCGGCTCGTGGAGCGGTCACGCCTGCGCTGTAAAGTGACCCCCGCCGGCCGATCCGGCGCGCCGACCCTGCCAAACGGCCCAAGGACGAACTCCCGGGGCCATGGCATACTTCGAGGCTGACCCCCGTTTCGCGGCGACTCCCTGACCCTTCAAGGGGCAGGGCGCCTCCCAACCCAAGGACACACTATGAACCTGCTCGCCTTCCTCATTCCCACCGCCAACGCCCAGGCCGCCGGTGGCCAGTCGCAGGGCATGGGCCTGACCACCCTGCTGTTCCCGATCATCCTGATCGCGATCATGTACTTCCTGATGATCCGCCCGCAGATGAAGCGCCAGAAGGAACACAAGGCCATGCTGGAGAAGGTCAAGCGCGGTGATGAAGTGCTGACCAACGGCGGCATCGCCGGCGTGGTCACCGACATCGGCGACAACTTCATCACCATCGAAGTGGCCGAGAACGTGCGCATCCGCGTGCAGAAGGGCGCCGTGGGCAATGTGCTGCCGACCGGCACGCTGAAGTCGGCCAACTGATCCACCTCCTTTCCGTTCAACCGCGGTGCCGGGACGGGCACCGCGCGGGACCCAAGCAATGCTCGAATTTCCACGCTGGAAGTATTTCCTCATCCTGATCGTGCTGGCGGTCAGTGCGTTGTACGCACTGCCCAACATCTACCAGAAGGACCCTGCCGTGCAGATCACCGCCAATCGTGGCGGGCAGATCGACGACGCCCTGCGCGACCGCGTGCTGGGTGACCTCAAGCAGGCCGGCGTGGAGCCGTTGTCGGTGGCCAAGGAAGGCGACAGCCTGATCGTGCGCCTGCCGACGCTGCAGGCGCAGACCGCCGCCAACGACGCCCTGCGCGACGAGATGGGCGAGGACTACGTGGTTGCCCTGAACCTTGCCTCCACCGTGCCGGAGTGGCTGAGCGACCTCGGCGCCAAGCCGATGGTGCTGGGCCTGGATCTGCAGGGCGGCGTGCACTTCGTGCTGCAGGTCGACCAGAAGGCCGCACTGGACAAGCGTCTGGACGCCTACGCCGAAGACGTGCGCACCAGCCTGCGCGATGCCCGCATCGCCTACCAGTCGGTCGAACGCCGTGGCGACAACACCATCGTGGCGAGCATCAGCCCGTCCGCCGGTGCCGATGCCGCCGCGCGTGCCCGCGAAGTGATGGTCAAGGCGCAGCCGACGCTGGGCTACGAGGTGGCGGGCAACCGCATCACCGTGAGCATGCCGGAGGCCGAACTGACCGCGATCGCCAACGGCGCCATCGAGCAGAACGTCAACACGCTGCGCAACCGTGTCAATCAGCTCGGTGTTTCCGAGCCGATCATCCAGCGTCAGGGTGCCGACCGTGTGGTCGTGCAGCTGCCGGGTGTGCAGGACACCGCCGAAGCCAAGCGCATGATCGGTGCCACCGCGACGCTGGAATACCGCGCCGTGGTCGAGGGCAATGCCCAGGACGCGATCACCAGTGGCCGCATTCCGCCGGAGGCCAAGGTCTACCAGCAGCGTGACAATCGCGGCCCGATCCTGCTCAACAAGCGCGTGATCGTGACCGGTGACCAGATGGTCGCCGCACAGGCCACCACCGACCAGAACGGCGCCGCGGCGGTGAGCGTGACGCTGAACAATGTCGGCGGCCAGCGCATGTTCGATTTCACCAGCGCCAACGTCAACAAGCCGATGGCGGTGGTCTACACCGAGCGCATCCCGACCGTGAACGTGGTCGATGGCAAGGAAGTGCGCAGCTTCCGCGTCAAGGAAGAAGTGATCTCGGTCGCCAATATCAACGGCGTGTTCGGCAAGAACTTCCAGACCACCGGCCTTGAGAAGACCGAGGCGGAAAATCTGGCCAAACTGCTGAAATCCGGTTCGCTGGCTGCACCGATGGACTTCGTTGAAGAACGCATCGTCGGCCCGAGCCTGGGTGCGGAGAACGTCGAGCGCGGCGTGACCGCGGTCGGCTTCGCGTTCCTGTTCACCCTGATCTTCTTCACCGTGTACTACCGCATGTTCGGCGTGATCACCTCGGTGGCCATGCTGTTCAACCTGCTGATCGTGGTGGCGGTGATGTCGCTGTTCAGTGCGACGATGACGCTGCCCGGCTTCGCCGGTCTGGCGCTGTCGATCGGCCTGTCGGTCGACGCCAACGTGCTGATCAACGAACGTATCCGTGAAGAGCTGCGGGCCGGCATGCCGCCCAAGACGGCCATCGTGGCCGGTTACGAGAAGGCTTCCGGGACCATCCTGGACGCCAACCTCACCGGCATCCTGGCGGGTGTGGCGTTGTATGCGTTCGGTACCGGTCCGTTGAAGGGCTTCGCCGTGACCATGATCGTCGGCATCCTGGCCTCCATGTTCACTGCAATTACCGTCTCGCGTGCCCTTGCCGTGCTGGTCTACAGCCGCCGCAAGAAGCTCAAGACCCTGGCCATCTGACGGGAAGCGAATAGAAACCATGAAACTTTTCCCGTTGCATCTGATCCCGAACGACACCAAGTTCGACTTCATGCGCACCCGCTGGGTGGCCATCGGTCTGGCGGCGCTGGTGTTCATTGCCGCCATCGGCTGCATTGCCTTCAAGGGCTTCAACTACGCGCTGGACTTCACCGGCGGCACCGTGGTCGAAGTCCGCTTCGACAAGCCCGCTGACGTCGATGCCGTGCGCGAGCATCTGGAAGGTGCCGGTTATGCCGGTGCCCAGGTGCAGAGCTTCGGCAGCGGCAGCAATCTGCTGATCCGTCTGCAGCCGCAGGAGATGGCCGAAGGCGAGAACGCCGGTGAGGCCAACAACCGCACCGCCGAAGCCGTGCAGAAGGCGATCTCGATGGAGGGCAACCAGGCCGCCATCGTGGGTGCCGAGTTCGTCGGCCCGCAGGTCGGTAAGGAGCTGGCGCTGAACGGCCTGTACGCGGCGCTGTTCGTGCTGATCGGCTTCCTGATCTACATCGGTTTCCGCTTCGAGTGGAAGTTCGCGATGGTGGCGATCATCACCACGCTGTTCGACGTGCTGGTGGTGGCGGGTTACTTCTCGCTGAGTGGCCGTGAGTTCGATCTGACCGTGCTGGCCGGCCTGCTGTCGGTGATGGGCTTCTCGATCAACGACACCATCGTGGTGTTCGACCGTGTGCGTGAGAACTTCCGCAGCCTGCGTGTGGAGCCGCTGGAAGTGATGAACCGTTCGATCAACCAGACGCTGTCGCGCACGATCATCACCTCGCTGGTGTTCTTCCTGTCGGTGCTGGCGCTGTATCTGTACGGTGGTGGTTCGCTGGAAGGGCTGGCGCTGAGCCAGATGATCGGTGCGGTGATTGGTACGCTGTCGTCGATCTTCATTGCCTGCCCGCTGCTGACCATGGGCGCGCTGGCGGTGACCAAGCAGGATCTGCTGCCGAAGGCCAAGGACGTGGAAGCGTTGGAGCGTCGTCCGTAAGGTTTCTGGTGGTTTGAAACATCCGGGAGGCCGCGCATTGCGCGGCCTTTCTTTTTGTTCAGGGCCAGAGCCAGAGCCAGGGCCGAAGCCAGAGCCAGAGCCGAAGCCAGAGCCAGAGCCAGAGCGGCGCCTTGGATGCTCACTGTTGGAGGGCGACGGATAGCGCTGTGCTGGACCCGCCGTAAACCCATCCCTGGGGGCTCGTGAGCGCCATCCATGGCGCTCCAACGGTCCTGCACATCGCTATCCGTCACCCTCCAGACAGGGGGCTGGATGGCGGTTGGTAGGGCAGAGCGAAGCAAGGCAAAGCCACGCAAAGCAAAGCCACGCAAAGCAAAGCAACGGCACCCGCGCTGGCGTGGATCTACGTAGGGCAAGAATCGGTCTTGGCATTGGTGACTCTCTGCACGCGCGATCCTGGTTCGGCGACAGTCGGCCAATCTCCAGGATTCAGCATCCAATGCACTCGTCATAACGCCAGGTGTTCCGTGTAGAGCCACGCCATGCGTGGCGGCTCTCCCGTCCGCAGCGGCCGTGTGTCAGGCAGGGGCCGGTGAGGGCAGGGCGGGACCGTCACCCGCAGGGATGCGGGTGTCGAGCCTCCAGGGACGGATTCACGGCGCGTCCCGGTCTGCCCTCACCGGTCCCAGGCCTACAGGGAACAACACGGCGCCATACACCCCCGTCGGTTGTACTCCGCAGCGCTGCGCACTACGATCCCTTGCGTTCCGCGCAGCCGCTCCGGTGGCGCGCGACCTCCCTTTTCATCGCGCCGGTCCGCCCTGCGCCAGTCCCCCTCGAGGTTTACATGGTCATCAAACCGCGTGTGCGCGGCTTCATCTGCGTCACCACCCATCCCGTCGGCTGCGATGCGGCCGTCAAGCAGCAGATCGATTACATCCAGTCCAAGCCGAAGATCACCAACGGCCCGAAGAAGGTGCTGGTGCTTGGCGCCTCCACCGGCTACGGGCTGGCTGCGCGCATCACCGCTGCCTTCGGCAGCGATGCCGCCACGCTGGGTGTGTTCTTCGAGCGCCCGGGTACCGAGACCAAGCCCGGCACCGCTGGCTGGTACAACACCGCCGCGTTCCATAAGTACGCCGATCAGGCCGGTCTGTACGCCAAGAGCGTCAATGGCGATGCCTTCTCCGATGAGGTCAAGGCCAAGGTCATCGAGCTGATCAAGCAGGACCTCGGCCAGGTCGACCAGGTGGTGTACAGCCTGGCCGCGCCGCGCCGCAAGCATCCCAAGACCGGTGAAGTGATCAGCTCCACGCTCAAGCCGATCGGTGCGCCGATCACGCTGCGTGGCCTGGATACGGACAAGGAAGTGATCACCGAGACCACGATCGAGCCGGCCACGCCGGAAGAGATCGCCGGCACCGTCGCCGTCATGGGCGGCGAAGACTGGCAGATGTGGATCGATGCGCTGCTCGAGGCCGGTGTGCTGGCCGAGGGCGCGACCACCACGGCCTTCACCTACGTCGGTGAGGAGATCACCCAGGCGATCTACTGGAACGGCTCCATCGGTGCGGCGAAGAAGGACCTGGACGAGAAGGTCGTCGGCCTGCGCCAGAAGCTGGCCCCGATCGGTGGCGATGCGCGCGTGTCGGTGCTCAAGGCGGTGGTCACCCAGGCCAGCTCGGCGATCCCGACCATGCCGCTGTACCTGTCGCTGTTGTTCAAGGTGATGAAGGCCAAGGGCACGCACGAAGGCTGCATCGAACAGCTCGATACGCTGTACGACATCCTCTACGGCGGCAAGGAGGCCGGCACCGCAACCGAGCGCCTGCGCCACGATCTGGTTACCGATGGCGGGCGCAAGGTCGCGCTGATCGATGACGCCGGCCGCCTGCGCGCGGACTACAAGGAAATGGCGCCGGAGGTGCAGGGCGAGGTGGTCGCGCTGTGGCCGCAGGTGACCAACGAGAACCTGTACGAGATCAGCGATCTGGCCGGCTACAAGGCCGACTTCCTGCGTCTGTTCGGGTTCGGCGTGGAGGGCGTGGATTACGACGCCGATGTCGCCACCGATGTGAAGATTCCGAACCTGGTCGAGATGGCCTGATCGGAAGGAGGGATGCCGACCAACGGTCGGCATCCACCGGTGCGGTGCGTGCCCGGATGGCCGCGCGGCGCGTCCGTTGATGCCCGGGCGGTGCGGCTCCTGATGCGCAGGAGACGGCAGGTCACGACCGTGGGTCGTGACGCATCCCGTCAACTGAAATCGAAATTCATCACCGGGCCGGCCGGGCCGACGAACTCACCCTGCACGTAATCCACGCCGGCACTGAAGAGCAGGCTCATCGAGTTGGCATCGGCGACGAATTCGGCGATGGTCCGGATGTTGGCGGCCTGCGCACGCGCGGTGATCTCGCTGATCTTCTCGCTGTGCTCGCGCGTACGGGCGAAGTCGGAGGTGAAGTCGCGGTCCAGCTTGAGGAACTGCGGCTGGAAGTGCGCCAGCAGCTGGAACGAATCCAGTCCTGAGCCGAACTGCTCCAGGCCGATCCGGCAGCCCAACGGGGCGACCGCGGCCAGGAACTGCTGGGCATTGCGCAGGTGGGTGAACACCTTGGCCTCCGGCGCGTGCAGCCACAGTTGTTCGCCCGGCACGCCTTGCGCCTCCAGTTCGCGCCGGAGCGTGGCGATCATCTGCGGGTCGTTGAACGACTCCGGGGTGATCTTCACCATCAGGTGGGTCACATGGCCCTCGCGCTTGCGCGCCGCGAGCATGCCGATCGCGTGGGTGACCACCCAGCGGTTGATGTCGGCCAGCAGGCCATGGTCCTCGGCGATGCCCAGGAACGCGTTCGGGCTGAGCAGCTCGCCGTTGTGGTCCAGGCGCAGGTAGGCCTCGTACAACTCCAGTGCCTCGCCCTGCAGGCTGAGCACCGGCTGGTAATGCAGCTGGAAGCCATCGCCGGCCAAGGCCTGGCGGATGCGTGCCACCCAGTGCTGGATGCGCTCTTCTTCCACGCGATCCACCGCGGCCGGATCGAACACGCGGGTGGTGTTACCCAGTTCCAGGGCGGCCTGGGTGCACTCGGTCGCGCGCGCCAGCACCTGACCGATGCTCGCAATCTTCTCGCCCACCTGCACACCGCCCACGCTGACGGTCACGGTGGCCGAGCGCTCGCCGATGCTGAACACCTGCGCGGCGAAGGCCTCACGGATATGGTCGGCCAGGGCGACGGTCTGCGCGTAGGGGGCCTCGGTCAGTACGGCAAAGCTGTGCTCGCCGAAGCGGGCCACCTGTGCGGTGTCGCCAACCGATTGGGCCAGCACGCGGGCGAGGGCGCCGATCAGCGCATCGGCCGAGTCCAGCCCGATCTCCGGCAGCAGGCGCGCGTAATGGTCCGGCTCGATCAGCAGCAGGCCGAACTGGCCCTCGCTGCGGCCGGCCTGGGCCACCGCATGCTCGACGTGCAACATGAAGGTCGGGCGGTTGAGCAGGCCGGTGACCTGGTCGCGCTGGCGCAGGTCCTCCACCTCGCGCGCCAGTTCCGGATCGAACTCCATGCGCCGGCGGAACACCACCTGCAGGCAGGATTCGCCCTCGTAGCTGGCCTGGGTGAACTCCATGGTCGCGGCGAACACGGCGCCGTCCTGGTTGCGCGCATCCACCTGGTACTGCGGCGGCGGCGCATCGCCCTTGCTCATGGATTTGAGCAGCTGCTTGAAACCGTCCACGTGCTGGGGGGCGACCATGTCCAGCAGCGAGATGCCTTCCACATCGTCGAAGTTCTCGTAGCCGAACATCTCCAGGTAGGCCTCGTTGGCCCGGATGTGCATGCCTTCGTGGATGTAGGCGATCGGGTCGCGCGAGGACGAGATCAGCGCATCGCAGCGGCGCTCGGTCTCGCGCATCTGCGCCTCGATCCGGCGCAGCCCGCGGCGCGCGTGCAGATCGGTCCATTCGTTGCGCACTACCGCCAGCAGGTGCTCGGGGCGGTGGCGCAGGGCGATGGCGCGGATGCCATTGGCCCCGGCCTCGACCCACTCGGTTTCGTTGATCGATTCGGCCAGCAGGATCATCGGGATGTCCTTGCCGCTGGCCGCGATCTGCTGGGTCACCTGCAGCAGCGGGATGCTCTGCGCTGCGGCGACCAGCACCAGGTCGATCGGCTGGGTACCCAGTGCCTGGGCCAGTTCCTCACTGTGCTGCGGGCGCGTCGGGCGCACCGCGATGCCGCTGTTGCGCAGCGTGCTGACGATGGTCTCGGCGTTCTCGCCGCTGTCGTCCACGATCAGCAGGCGGACCGTCATGTCATTCGCGTTCTGCATTCACTACTCCCCGGACTGCAAACTTGATACACGATGCGTGTGACTACGTCCATGCGGCAAACGGTAGCCGATCATGGCACGCTGGTTCCGGCTCAGGCCACGCTGCCCGCGGCATGGCCACAGGCCCAGGCCCACTGGAAGTTGTAGCCCCCCAGCCAGCCGGTCACGTCCAGCACCTCCCCAATGAAGTGCAGGCCGGGAACCACGTGCGATTCAAACGTACTGGAGGACACCTTGCGGGTGTCGACCCCGCCCAGCGTCACTTCGGCGGTACGGTACCCCTCGGTGCCACTGGCCACCAGCGGGAAATTCTGCAGCAGCTCGGCCGCCTCGCGCAGCTGTGGCTCGTCGATCTGGCGCACCAGCCGGTCCGGCAGCCAGTGCTCGCACAGGCGCAGCGCCAGCCGGCGCGGCAACACCTCCGAGAGCACCGTGCGCAGTTCGGCGGCACCGCGTTCGGCCTTCATCCGGCGCAGCCACTCCAGCGCGTCCTGGCCCGGCAGCAGGTCCAGCCGCAGCTCGTCGCCCGGCTGCCAGTACGAGGAGATCTGCAGGATCGCCGGGCCGCTGATGCCGCGGTGGGTGATCAGCATGGAGTTGCGGAACTCGGTGCCGTTGCAGCGCGCTTCGATCGGCAGGGCCACGCCGGAGAGGTCGTTGAGGCGCTCCTGATGCTTGCCACTCAGGGTCAGCGGCACCAGCCCGGCGCGGGTCGGCAGGACCTCATGACCGAACTGGCGGGCCAGCTCATAGCCGACGCCGGTCGCGCCCATGCTCGGGATCGACAGGCCACCCGTGGCCACCACCAGCGAGGCGGCATGGAAATGCCCTTGCGTGGTGTGCACGTGGAAGCCGTCCGCGCCGCGCTCCACCTTCTGCACGCCGCAGTCGGTGCGGATCTGCACGCCGGCGGCCAGGCATTCGTCCACCAGCATCTTCACGATCTGCTTGGAGGAGATATCGCAGAACAGCTGGCCCAGCTCTTTTTCGTGATACGCGATGCCGTGCCGCTCCACCATCTCGATGAAATGGTATGGCGTGTAACGGGCCAGCGCGGATTTGCAGAAGTGCGGATTGGCCGACAGGAAATTGGCCGCCGTGGTGCCGGTGTTGGTGAAGTTGCAGCGCCCGCCGCCGGACATCAGGATCTTCTTGCCAACCTTGTTGGCATGGTCGATCACCTGCACCAGGCGCCCGCGTTTGCCTGCGGTCATCGCACACATCAGCCCGGCAGCGCCGGCCCCGATGACCAGCACATCACAGCGGATCACACTCACGCCTGCGGCTTCTGCTTGCGCCAGGTGGGGATGACGCTGAGCTGCGCCTTGTCGGACGTCAACTGCACTTCGCCGTCCTGGATCTGCACGTCCCACTGCATCGTGCGTTCGATCTGCGCGCCCCATTCGGTGACGAACTCGCCCGGCAGGTCCATGACCTCCAGCGTGGACAGCTTCTTCAGCGCGGAGGCGTTGCGGTCCCACCAGATGTCGGCGGCGCGGCCGCCGTAAGTGACCAGCTGCACCGCACGCGCGCGGCCGGCGGCCTTGCGCAGGCGCGAATCGTCGGGCTGGCCCAGTTCGATCCACAGCTCGATGTCGCCGGTGTAATCGCGGCGCCACAGGTCCGGCTCGTCGTCCACGCTCAGGCCGCGGCCGAACTCCAGCCGGTCATCGGCGTTCAGCGCGAAGGTGAGCAGGCGCACCATCAGGCGGTCATCGGTCTCGGACGGGTGCTGGGCCAGCGTCAGCGTATGGCTGGCGTAATAGCCGCGATCCATGTCGCTGATCTGCAGTTCGGCCTTGCGGATGGTGGCGGTGAGGGCCATGGGGATACCTGAAACAAAGAGCGCCATGATAATGGTTCGCCATGAGCCCGTCCGATCCGATCCTCGTTGCCCCCGCACCCAGCCGCCTGCAGTTGCCCCCCGGCGACTGGCCGAGCCTGCTGGACGGGCTGTGCGCGCGCTTTCCGCGCATCGACCGCGCGCAGTGGGCAGGCCGCTTCGCCCGGGGGCGGGTGCAGGACGCGCAGGGCAGGGCGCTCGCGCCGGATCAGGCCTGGCAGGTGGGGCTGGAGATCGTGTATTTCCGCGAGGTGGCCGATGAGCCGGCGATTCCTTTCGCCGAGGCCATCGTCCACCAGGACGCGCACCTGCTGGTGGCCGACAAGCCGCACTTCCTGCCGGTCACCCCTGCCGGCGGCTACGTGCGCGAGACGCTGCTGGCCCGGCTGGTGGCGCGCACCGGCAACCGGGATCTGGTGCCGCTGCACCGCCTGGACCGGCTGACCGCCGGGCTGGTGCTGTTCTCCACCCGGCCAGACAGCCGCGATGCCTACCAGCGCCTGTTCCGCGAGCGGCGCATCGAGAAGGTGTACGAAGCGCTGGCGCCGGGACTGCCCGAACTGCCGTTCCCATTAGAGCGGCAGACCCGCTTGGTCCCGGGAGAGCCGTTCTTCCGCATGGCCGAGGAGCCCGGCGAGCCCAATGCGCGGACCCGCATCGAGGTGATCGACGGCACCGGACCGGTCTGGCGCTACCGACTGCACCCGGTGACCGGCCGCAAGCACCAGCTGCGCGTGCACATGGCCGCGCTGGGCGCCCCGATCCTGGGGGACGACCTGTACCCGGAGCTGCACGCGGATGCGCCGGCGGACGTGCCGCTGCAGCTGCTGGCCAAGGAATTGGCGTTCGATGACCCGTTGACCGGGGAGCGGCGCACGTTCGCCAGCGGGGTGTCGCTTCACCTGTAGGGCCGGCCGCTGGCCGGCTGCCGGGATCTGTGGTGGTCACCAGATGCGACGGAGGAGCCGGCCAGCGGCCGGCTCTACCGACACCGGCCCCTCAGCCATGCCGGACCCTTTCCACACCGAACCCTCAGCCGGCCAGCGGTTCATCAGGGTGCTGACGGTTCATCAGCCTTAACGTTTGGCCAGCCAACGGTCCAGTTGCGCGGCAAAGGCCTGCTTGTCGCGCGCATGCAGCGGCGGAGGGCCGCCTGTCTGAACGCCCGAGCCGCGCAGTTCCTCCATGAAATTGCGCATCGACAGCCGCTCGGCCATGTTGTTGGGGGTGTACAGGTCGCCGCGCGGGTTCAATGCGACGGCCTTTTTGTCCAACACCAGGGCCGCCAGCGGGATGTCCTGCGTGACGACCAGATCGCCCGGCTGGACCCGTTCCACGATCACGCTGTCGGCCACATCCAGGCCCGGCGGAACCTGGATGGAGCGGATGAAACGGGACGGAGGGGTCCGCAGCCAGTGGTTGGCGACCAGGGTCATCTCGATCCCGGCACGCTCTGCGGCACGGAACAGGATCTCCTTGATGACGGCCGGACAAGCGTCGGCGTCCACCCAGATGTGAACTTTAGGGGTCGGGGCATCAGTCATTTGGCTGATCTTAAGGTAGGAAAAATCTGAATAGGGGGTGCGATTTCGTGTAGGATCGCCCGACCCCTTGTCCTGTCAGGCGGGAGGGGGAGGATGGCTGAATCAACCAGCTATCGCTTTTTCGGTAAAACACGAGTATCGTCACCCACACTGTGTTTGCTAGGGTCACCGTGAATCGTGGCCTGGTGCAGTTGATCTCACGATCTGCTCATCGATCCGCTTTACCAACGCCTGCAACTCAGTCTCGGCTCCGATACGCGGCGGCCGCGATTATTTCAACTATTGTTTCAGGAGTTAGTACATGTCTGATCGTCAGCAGGGCACCGTGAAGTGGTTCAACGACGCCAAGGGCTTCGGCTTCATCACCCCGGAAAGCGGCCCGGACCTCTTCGTGCATTTCCGCGCGATCCAGGGCACCGGCTTCAAGTCGCTGCAGGAAGGCCAGAAGGTGACTTTCGTCGCCGTGCAGGGCCAGAAGGGTATGCAGGCTGACCAGGTGCAGGCGGTCTAATCGACCCCCCGCAACCGTAAGGTCGCCTAAAACGCCGGAAGCGAAAGCTTCCGGCGTTTTTTATTGGGCGGCATTCGGCCATCGTCGACGCAGATCCCGTTGAAGACGGCATCGTTCCCGTCGCCCGGTTACGATGCCGCTTTGACCCTGCGGAACCCTCGATGATCAAGGTGCACCATCTGGACCACTCGCGCTCGCTGCGCGTGTTGTGGATGCTCGAAGAACTGGGCCTGCCGTACCAGGTCGTCAACTACCAGCGCGATCCGAAGACCTGGCTGGCACCGCAGGCGCTGCGCGACGTGCACCCGCTGGGCAAGTCGCCGGTGCTGCAGGACGACGCGCTGGTGCTGGCCGAATCCGGCGCGATCCTGGAATACCTCGCCGACCGCTACGACAGCGGCCGCCAGCTCTCCCCCGAGCCGATGCCGGCCCAGGCCCCCGAACGCGTGCGTTACCGCTACTGGATGCACTACGCCGAAGGCTCGGCGATGCCGCCGCTGGTGATGACGCTGGTGTTTTCGCGGCTGCGCAATGCGCCGATGCCGTTCTTCGCCAAGCCGATCGCGCGCTCCATCGCCGACAAGGCGCTCAACGGCTTCGTGCGTCCGCAGGTGAAGCTGCACATGGACTGGATGGAACGCGAGCTCGGCCAGTCGCCGTGGTTCGCCGGTGAGCGCTTCACCGCCGCCGATATCCAGATGAGCTTCCCGATCCAGGCCGCCGCCGCGCGCGGTGGCGACATGGCCTCCTACCCACGGCTGCAGGCATACCTGGCCCGGATCGAGCAGCGCCCGGCCTACCAACGTGCGGTGGAGCGCGGCGGTCCGTTGAACCTCGGCGGCGGTTCGCGCTGAACTTGCGGGGCAGCCGGTCTGCCCCCATTTCATACCGATGAGCACCCGGCCCCTGCGTTTCGACAACCGTTTCATCCGTGACCTGCCCGGCGACCCGGAAACCGGCCCGCGCGTGCGCGAGGTGCGCGAGGCTGTGTGGTCGTCGGTCATGCCGACGCCGGTCGCCGCGCCACAGCTGCTGGCGTACTCGCCGGAGGTGGCCACGCTGCTGGGCATGGGCGAGGACCTGATCGAGAGCGAGGATTTCGCACGGGTGTTCGGCGGCAATGCGCTGTATGCCGGGATGGCACCGTGGGCGGCCAACTATGGTGGCCATCAGTTCGGCCATTGGGCGGGGCAGCTCGGCGATGGCCGTGCGATCTCGCTGGGCGAGCTGCTCACCCCGGACGGTGCGCACTGGGAGCTGCAGTTGAAGGGCGCCGGGCGCACACCGTACTCGCGGGGCGCCGACGGGCGTGCGGTGCTGCGCTCGTCCATCCGCGAGTTCCTGTGCAGTGAAGCGATGCATCACCTCGGCGTGCCGACCACGCGCGCGCTGAGTCTGGTCGGCACCGGCGATGCCGTCGTGCGCGACATGTTCTACGACGGTCACCCTGAAGCCGAACCCGGCGCGATCGTGTGTCGCGTCGCGCCGTCGTTCATCCGCTTTGGCAGCTTCGAACTGCCGGCCTCGCGCGGTGACACGACGTTGCTGCGGCAGTTGGCCGATGTCTGCATCGCGCGCGATTTTCCTGCGCTGGCAGAGGCGGGCGAGGCGCGCCATGCGCGCTGGTTTGCCGACATCTGCGAGCGCACCGCGGTGCTTGTCGCGCATTGGATGCGCGTGGGTTTCGTGCACGGCGTGATGAACACCGACAACCTCTCCATCCTCGGGCTCACCATCGATTACGGCCCGTATGGCTGGGTCGAGGATTACGATCCCGAGTGGACCCCCAACACCACCGACGCGCAGGGCCGACGCTATCGTTTCGGCACGCAGCCGCAGGTGGCGTACTGGAATCTCACCCGGCTGGCGCAGGCGTTGGCGCCGCTGTTCGAGGATGTCACCCCGCTGCATGACGGGCTGGCGCGTTTCCAGCAGGTGCATGCGGACTGCGAGCGCGCCGACATCGCCGCGAAGCTGGGCCTGGATAGCTGCCGCGATGAGGATGTGGCGTTGATGGCCGCCTGGCTGGAGATCCTGCACGAGGGCGAGATGGACATGACCCTGGCCTTCCGTGGGCTGATGGCGCTCGATCCTGCATCGCCTTCCGTGGTGGTGCTGGAGGAGGCGTTCTACAGCCCGGCCCGTCGCGACGCGGTGCTGCCGTCGCTGCAGGCATGGCTGCAGCAGTACGCGGCGCGCCTGCGCGGCGATGGCCTGAGTGCACAGGCGCGTCAGCAGCAGATGGGCCGCGC
The DNA here is from genome assembly GCF_029959485.1 of Stenotrophomonas sp. PS02301. Classification (NCBI taxonomy): domain Bacteria; kingdom Pseudomonadati; phylum Pseudomonadota; class Gammaproteobacteria; order Lysobacterales; family Lysobacteraceae; genus Stenotrophomonas; species Stenotrophomonas sp. PS02301. The sequence goes on along the minus strand of NZ_JASCOO010000012.1, from coordinate 18,155 downwards.
CAACCCGCGCTACGTGCTGCGCAACTGGCTGGCGCAGGAGGCGATCGAGCAGGCGGAGCAGGGCGACCTCAGCGGCTTGCATACGCTGCTGGAGGTGCTGCGGCGGCCGTATGAAAGGCAGCCGGGGCGCGAACACTTCGCGGCCAAGCGGCCCGAGTGGGCGCGCGTGAAGGCCGGCTGCTCGATGCTGTCCTGCAGCTCGTAAGCGCCTCGGTTACCCTATGCCACCCCGTTCGTTCCCAGACCCATGACCGAGTCTTCCGCCACGCCCGCCTGGGCCGGCCGCCTGCGCGACATCGCCGATTTCCCCAAGCCGGGCATCCTGTTCAAGGACATCATGCCGCTGCTCGCCGACGGCCCGGATTTCGCGGCCGCCATCGATGCGATGGTTGCGCCCTGGCGCGATGCCAACCTGCAGGCAGTGATGGGGATCGAGTCGCGCGGCTTCATCCTCGGCGCGGCCATGGCGCGGGTGCTGGGCGTGGGCTTCGTGCCGGTGCGCAAGCCGGGCAAGCTGCCGGGCAAGGTGCTGCGCCAGGATTACACCCTGGAATACCGCACCGACAGCATCGAAGTGCACGCCGATGCCTTGCCGGCCGGCGCACGCGTGCTGGTGATCGATGATGTGCTCGCCACGGGCGGTACCCTGCTGGCGGCGTTGTCGCTGGCCCGCCAGCTGCAGGTCGAGGTGGTCGGTGCGGCCGTGCTGGTGGAACTGGCCGGCCTCGGTGGCCGCGACCGCTGGACGAGTGACGTCCCGCTGCTGGCCAACCTGGTCTATTGATCCGGGAAGCCGCGCGGGCGTGACGGCACCGGTAGTGCCGGCCGCTGGCCGGCACCTCGAACGCCTCGAGGAACGTGCAGCCGACCAACGGTCGGCTCTACCGCTCAGACATCCATCTTGCGGACGCGGAACCGGCGGCCCTTGATCTTGCCGGCCTCCAGCTGGGCGATCGCCCGGCCGGCATGTTCGCGCGCAATGGCCACGTACGAGCGCGTGGCGTAGATGTCGATCTTGCCGATGTACTTGGCCGCCAGCCCGGCATCGCCGGTCAGTGCGCCGAGGATGTCGCCCGGGCGCAGCTTGTCGGTCTTGCCGCCATCGATGCGCAGCGTGGTCATCGCGGCCTGCGGCAGCACCGGCGGGCGTGCGGTGGCCAGCGGCGTCTTCTGCCAGTCCAGCGGCTTGCCCTGTGCCATTTCCAGCGCATCGGCGCGGTTGCGCTCGCGGTGCGTCACCAGGCTGATGGCCAGGCCCGTTGCACCGGCGCGGCCGGTGCGGCCAACGCGATGCTCATAGGTTTCGATATCGGTCGGCAGCTCGTAATTGATCACCGCGGCCAGATCCTGCACATCCAAGCCACGCGCGGCGACGTCGCTGGCAACCAGCACGTTGCAGCTGCGGTTGGCGAAGCGCACCAGCACTTCGTCGCGGTCGCGCTGTTCCATCTCGCCGTGCAGCGGCAGCGCAGAGAACCCGAACTGCTGCAGCGAAATGGCGACATCGTCGACATCGCGGCGGGTGTTGCAGAACACCACGGCCGATTCCGGCGTGTACTTGAGCAGCAGGCCGGCCAGCGCCTTCTGCTTCAGTGCCAGCTCGGTCTCGCAGAACAGGTGGCGGATCGCGGGCGCGTGATCGGCGCCTTCCACGGTCACTTCCACCGGGTCGCGCAGCAGCACGCGGGCGATCTCGCGGATCTCATCCGGGAAGGTCGCCGAGAACAGCAGCGTCTGGCGGTCCTTGCTGGTGCGTCCGGCGATCTCGCGGATCGGCTCTTCAAAGCCCATGTCGAGCATGCGGTCGGCTTCATCCAGCACCAGCGTGGTCACGCCGCCCAGATGCAGCACGCGCTTGCGGCCCAGTTCCTGGATGCGCCCGGGGGTGCCGACCACGACCTGCGGATCGTGCGCTTCCAGCGAGGCCAGCTGCGGGCCCAGCGGCATGCCGCCGGTCAGCACCAGCAGCTTCAGGTTCGGAATGCCGGTGGCCAGCTTGCGGATCTGCTTGCCGACCTGGTCGGCCAGCTCACGGGTCGGGCACAGCACCAGCGCCTGGGCGCGGGTCACCGATGGGTCCAGCGCCTGCAGCAGGCCCAGGCCGAAGGCGGCGGTCTTGCCGCTGCCGGTCGGGGCCTGTGCGATGACATCGCGGCGCTCGAGGATGGCCGGCAGGCTCTGGGCCTGCACGGGGGTGAGCGAGGTATAGCCCATGGCATCGATGCCGGGCAGCAGCGCTGGTTTCAGCGGCAGGGAGGAGAATTCAGACATGCGGTAGTGTCGCAGAAGTCCGCCCGGCGTGCCTCAGCCCAGCAGCGCGTGCACGCCCAGGTTGATCCCCAACCCACCCGCCAACAGCCAGCCGAACAGCAGCAGCGCCAGCAGCAGCGGCTTCATCCCGGCCCTGCGCAGCGCCGAGGCATGCGTGGTCAGACCGAGCGCGGCCATCGCCATCGCCAGCAGCACGGTGTCCAGATCGATCGCCGCGCTGACGATGGCCGCCGGCAGCACCTGCAGCGAATTGAACCCGGCCACCGCGACGAAGCCGAACGCGAACCAGGGCACCACGATCCTGGCGCGTTGGCCGGACGCGGCCGTCGCGCCGCCGCGTGCCAGCAGCATCGACAGCCCGATCAGGAACGGCGCCAGCATCATCACCCGCACCATCTTGGCGATCACGGCGGTGTCGGCCGCAGCTGTGCTCACGGCGCGGCCGGCGGCGACCACCTGGGCGACTTCGTGCACGGTCGAGCCGGTGAACACGCCGTAGGCCTGCGCGGACATCGGGATCCACCCGTGCGCGAGGTTGAGCTGGTACAGCAGCGGGTACAGGAGCATCGCGAGCGTGCCGAACACCACCACGGTGGACACGGCCACGGTCACCTGTTCGGCGCGCCCGCGCACCACCGGCTCGGCTGCCATCACCGCCGCCGCCCCGCAGATCGAGCTGCCCGCGCCGATCAGCAGGGCACTTTCCTTCTCGAGCCCGAACCACCGCGTGCCGGCCCACCAGGCCAGCGCGAACGTGCTGGTCAGCACCAGCGCATCGACCAGCACCCCGCTGATACCGACCTGGCCGATATCCTGGAAGGTCAGGCGCAGGCCGTACAGCACGATGCCTGCCCGCAGCAGCCAATGCTTGGAAAAGCCGACCCCGGCACCGGCATGCGCCGCCAGCCGCGGGTAGGCAGTGTTGCCCACGGCGATGCCGAGCACGATGGCCAGGGTCAGCGCGCTGATGCCGTGCGCCTGCAGCCACGGCAGCGGCGCCAGGCCCATGGCCGCAGCCGCAACGGCGCCGGTCAGCAGCAGCCCGGGCAGGCGGCCGCGCCAGCGCTGCGCGGTGGTGGGTGAAGGCAGGGCGGCGGCAGAGGTGTTCACAACGGTCTCCAGTCAAAGCACCGGCATAGCCTGCGCGTTGCTGATGAACCTGTAAAACGCATTGTTTCTGTAATTTCGACCTGTTTAGTGCGTTAATTGGCGGCATGCACCTCACCCTTCGCCAATGGCAGGTTTTCGTCTCCATTGCCGACGCCGGCACCACGGCTGCGGCGGGCGCGCAGCTGGCGTCGTCGCAGTCGGCCACCAGCGCCGCGCTCAATGAACTGGAGAGCCAGCTGGCCAGCCCACTGTTCGACCGGATCGGGCGCCGGCTGGTGCTCAACCCGCAGGGACGGGCGCTGCTGGATCCGGCCCGCGCGCTGCTGGTCACCGCCGCCGATCTGGAGCGGCTGGCCGGCGCAGGGCAGTCCAATGCCGGCGTCTTGCCTCTGCTGCTGCGGCTCGGGGCCAGCACCACGATCGGCAACTACCTGCTGCCATCCCGCGTCGCCGCGCTGCTGGCCGATAACCCGCAGGCGCAGGTGGACCTGCGGATCGGCAACAGCGCAGATGTGGTCGCGGCCGTACAGCGCCTGGAGGTCGATCTGGGCCTGATTGAAGGCCCGTGCCATGAAAGCGGCCTGCAGGTGCTGCCGTGGCAGCGCGATGATCTGGTCATCGTGGCCGCGCCGGGCACGACGCCCACGAGCATGGATGTCGCGGCGCTGGCGCAGGCCCGCTGGCTGCTGCGTGAGCCGGGTTCGGGCACCCGCGAGGCGGTCGAGCAGGCGCTGCTGCCGCACCTGCATCACTTTGCCCGCGCCATGCAGATGGGCAGTACCGAGGCGATCAAACAGGCCGCTGCGGCCGGGCTTGGCCTGGCGTGCCTGTCGCGGCATGCGGTGGCCGATCTGCTCGCGCTGGGCAGCTTGAGCGTCGTGGAAACGCCGGTGCCGCCGATGTCGCGCCAGCTGTGGGTGGTACGCCATCCGGGCAAGCGGGTGCCCGCGGCGCTGTGGGCGCTGCTGGGGCTGCCTGCGGACGCGTTCGGTCAGGAGTAAGCGACGCGGTTGCCGCCAGACCGTACAATGGTCGGATGCCTCTGATTACTCTGCAAAACGTCGACTTCAGCGTCGGCGGCCCCCTGTTGCTGGAAAAAGCCGAATTGTCGATCGAGCCGGGCGAGCGTATCGCCCTGATCGGGCGCAACGGCGCCGGCAAATCGACCCTGCTCAAACTGCTGTCCGGCGATCACAAGCCCGATGACGGCGAAGTCCGCGTGCAGCAGGGGGTGCGCATCACCCGCCTGGAACAGGAGGTTCCGCACGGTGCCGCCGGCAGCGTGTTCGACGTGGTCGCCGATGGTCTGGGCGAACTGGGCCAGTGGCTGGCCGAGTTCCACCACCTGAGCATGGCCGACGATTTCGACGGCGATGCGCTCTCGGCCGTGCAGGCCAAGATCGATGCCGCCAACGGCTGGGGCCTGGATCAGCGCGTCAGCGAGACCCTGACCAAGCTCGACCTGGACGGCGATGCCGAATTCGCGCGCCTGTCCGGCGGCATGAAGCGCCGTGTGCTGCTCGGCCGCGCGCTGGTGTCCTCGCCGGATCTGCTGCTGCTCGACGAACCGACCAACCACCTGGACATCGAAGCCATTGACTGGCTCGAAATGTTCCTCAAGAACTGGAACGGCAGCGTGGTGTTCGTCACCCATGACCGTCGCTTCCTGCGTGCACTGGCCACCCGCATCGTCGAGATCGACCGCGGCCAGGTCACCAGCTGGCCGGGCGACTGGGCCAACTACGAACGTCGCCGCGAAGAGCGCATGAACGCGCAGGCGCAGGAAAACGCGCGCTTCGACAAACTGCTCGCGCAGGAAGAAATCTGGATCCGCCAGGGCATCAAGGCCCGCCGCACCCGCGACGAAGGCCGTGTGCGCCGCCTCAAGGCGATGCGCAACGATCGCTCGCAGCGCCGCGAACTCGGCGGCAACGTGCGCATGGAAGCGGCGCAGGCGGAGAACTCCGGCAAGAAGGTCATCGACGTCAAGGACATCTCGTTCGCCTTCGGCGAGCGCGTGATGGTCAAGGATTTCAGCACCGTCATCCTGCGCGGCGACCGCATCGGCCTGATCGGGCCGAACGGCAGCGGCAAGACCACGCTGCTCAAGCTGCTGCTGGGCGACCTGCAGCCGCAGAGCGGCGAAGTGCGTGCCGGTACCAACCTGCAGATCGCGTATTTCGACCAGTACCGTGCGGTGCTGCGCGAAGACTGGACCGCGATCGAAAACGTGGCCGAGGGCCGCGATTTCATCGAGTTCAACGGCAAGCGCAAGCACGTGCATGCCTACCTGCAGGACTTCCTGTTCTCGCCCGAGCGCGCCCGCGCGCCGATCACCCGGTTGTCCGGTGGTGAGCGCAACCGCCTGCTGCTGGCCAAGCTGTTCGCGCAGCCGTCCAACCTGCTGGTGATGGATGAACCGACCAACGATCTGGACGTGGAAACCCTCGAGCTGCTCGAAGAGCTGCTGAGCGACTACACCGGCACGTTGCTGCTGGTCAGCCATGACCGTGACTTCCTGGACAACGTGGTGACCTCCACGATGGTGATGGAGGGCGACGGCGTGGTCGGCGAGTACGTTGGCGGCTATACCGATTGGCAGCGCCACGCCGCACGCGTGGCCGCCGCGGCTGCGTCCGCACCGGTGGTGGCGGCCAAGCCGGTTGCTGCGGCTGCTGCCGCTGCCGCGCCGGCCGAGCCCAAGCGCAAGCTGAGCTACAAGGACGCGCGCGAACTGGAACAGCTGCCGCTGAAGATCGAAACGCTGGAGAAGGACGTCGAAGGCCTCACCGCCGCGATGAACGACCCGGCGTTCTATCAGCGCAGCGCGCCCGACATGGCCGCGCACAATGCGAAGCTCGCCAAGGTGCAGGCCGAGCTGGATGCCGCGTACGCGCGCTGGGAAGAGCTGGACGCCTGATCCGGCGATCAATGTAGAGCCGACCGTTGGTCGGCTCCACCGTCGTCACTTCAAGCCGTGCAGATCCCGCAGCTGGGTCGGTCGTGAGCCGAAATATGCAGCCAGATCGGCGATGTCCTGATCACTCAGGTCGGTCGCCTGCGGGGTCATCAGCGCGTGCTGGCGATCCCCCGCGCGGTAGGCCTGCAGGCTGTGCGCCAGGTAATCCCCGTACTGCCCACCCAGTTTCGGGTAGGTCGGGTCGATCGGCTTGTTGCCGTCCGCCCCGTGGCAGTCGATGCAGCTCTGGCCGGTGGCTTTGCCCTTGACCTGGGCACGCGCCTCACCGGCGGCGATGCGGCCGGCCGGCAGGCCAGCGGAGGAGCCGGACCCGTGTTCACCACTGGCGTGGCCCGGATCGGCGGCGGAATCTGCGCTGTTCTCCACCTGTGACTGCGAACACGCAGTCATCAGCAGGGCAACGGACAGGGCGATGGCATAACGCTGGAGTGGCGTGGCTTTCGACATGAGCGCGCTTATTTGACGGTGGACAGGTAAACAGCGAGATCGGCGATCTCCTGTTCGCTGAAACTCATCGACTGCGCCTGCATCGTCGGATGCTTGCGCTTGCCGTGGCGGTACTCGGTCAGCGCCTGGCTGAGGTACTCATGGGTCTGCCCGCCGATCTTGGGCACTTTGTAGCTGGGGTAGGCGTTCTTGTACCCGGTGATGCCGTGGCACCCCTGGCACGTGTAGGCCAGGACCCGGCCATTGTCGAACCGGCCGGTGACGGCGGCAGGCGCCGGCGCGGTGGCGGCCGGAGCGGGGGTGGCAGGTACAGCAGGAGCGGGTGTTGCGGCCTGTGCGGCGGCCCCGAGGGGCAGGAGGACGGCCAGAACGAGACAAGCGGCGAGCGGCTGCGGGCGCATGATGTCCTTTTCCGATAAACGGGTCTGGTCGTTCCGGCGTGGGGTACGGAACTGGGCCGAGTATAGCCTGCCATTTCATCTAGCTGAAACCGGCCCCCGGAAGCCATCGCCGCAGGTCACCATGACCTTTGGGATATGGTGTGGTCGTGACGTGGTGCATTACTTTGCTACCACACCTGCCCACGCATCCTTAGGGACACGACGATGTCGCGACATTCTTTCCTGCTCGGCCGCACCGGACGCTGTGCCGCTGCACTGCTGATCACTTCCACCCTGCTGCTGAGCGGCTGCGGTGGCGCCGGCCCCGCCGAAGCCAACGCTGCTGAAAAGGACGGCAAGGCCGAGAAGAAGGTCGATGCGGTACCGGTCGAAGCCGTCGCCGCCAGCCGTCGCGCCGTCGCCGCCAGCTACACCGGCACGGCCGCACTGGAACCGCGGGGCGAGTCGCAGGTGGTCGCCAAGACCTCCGGCGTCGCGCTGGTCGTTCTGGTCGAAGAAGGGCAGCAGGTACGTGCCGGTCAGCCGCTGGTGCGGCTGGATCCGGACCGTGCGCGCCTGGCCGTTGCCCAGAGCGAAGCGCAGATGCGCAAGCTGGAGAACAACTACCAGCGCGCCCACAAGCTGGTCGGCCAGCAGATGGTCAGCGCCGCCGATGTCGACCAGATCAAGTACGACCTCGACAACGCGCGCGCGCAGTACCGGCTGGCCACGCTGGAACTGTCCTACACCACGGTGATCGCGCCGATCTCGGGCGTGATCGCCTCGCGCTCGATCAAGACCGGCAACTTCGTGCAGATCAACACGCCGATCTTCCGCATCGTCGACACCTCGCGCCTGGAAGCCACACTCAATGTGCCCGAGCGCGAGCTGGCCACGCTGCGCCCGGGCCAGCCGGTGACGCTGATCGCCGACGCGCTGCCGGGCAAGACCTTCCCGGGCACGGTGGACCGCATCTCGCCGGTGGTCGATGCAGGCAGTGGTACGTTCCGCGTGGTCAGCGGCTTCGGCGAAGATGCTGAAGGCCTGCAGCCGGGCATGTTCGGCCGCATCCGCATCGACTACGACCAGCGCGCCGACGCGTTGGTGGTGCCGCGCCTGGCGCTGCTGGACGACGGTGAACCGGCGGTATTCCGCGTGCGCGAGGGCAAGGCGGCGCGCGTGCCGGTCAAGCTCGGCTATGCCGAAGGGCCGTGGGTGGAAATCCGCGAAGGCCTGGCCGCCGGTGATCAGGTGGTCACCGCCGGCAAGGTGGCGCTGCGTGATGGCACCGCGGTGCAGGTGATCGGCACCAAGCCGGCCGCCACCGCTGCGGCCACGCCGGCGCCGGCCAAGGCGGAGAGCCGTCAATGACAGCGGCCGGCAACGACCACGGCAACGATCCGCACCAGGGCGATCGCTCCGGTGCCCACGGCGGCGGCCTGGTGGAGTTCGCCACCCGCCGCCGCGTCACCATCGCGATGTTCACCGTCACGCTGATGCTGTTCGGCTTCATCGCGCTGGGCAACCTCAAGGTCAATCTGCTGCCCGACCTGAGCTACCCGACCCTGACCGTACGCACCGAATACACCGGTGCAGCGCCGGCGGAAATCGAAACGCTGATCACCGAGCCGGTCGAAGAAGCCGTCGGCGTGGTCAAGAACCTGCGCAAGCTCAAATCGATCTCGCGCACCGGGCAGAGCGATGTGGTGCTCGAGTTCGCCTGGGGCACCAACATGGACCAGGCCAGCCTGGAGGTGCGCGACAAGATGGAAGCGCTGAACCTGCCGCTGGAGGCCAAGTCCCCGGTGCTGCTGCGCTTCAATCCGTCCACCGAGCCGATCATGCGTCTGGTGATCTCGGCGAAGACCGATCCATCCAGCGATGCCGAGGCCGTGCGCCAGCTCACCGAGCTGCGCCGCTACGCCGATGAAGACCTCAAGAAGAAGCTGGAGCCGGTTACCGGCGTGGCGGCGGTGAAGGTCGGCGGCGGTCTGGAGGATGAGATCCAGGTCGACATCGACCAGCAGAAGCTGGCCCAGCTCAACCTGCCGATCGACACCGTCATCAAGCGGCTCAAGGAAGAGAACATCAACATCTCCGGCGGTCGCCTGGAGGAAGGCTCGCAGCGTTACCTGGTGCGTACCGTCAACCAGTTCGCCGATCTGGAGGATATCCGCAACCTGCTGGTGACCACCCAGAGCAGCAACGGCAGCGCGGCCGATGCAGCGATGCAGCAGATGTTCGCCATCGCCGCCTCGACCGGCTCGGATGCCGCCGTGGCCGCCGCCTCGGCCGCGCAGAGCGCATCCAGCAGCAGTTCCACCAACATCGCCAACGGCGTGCCGGTGCGGCTCAAGGATGTCGCCACCGTGCGCCAGGGTTACAAGGAACGCGAAGCGATCATCCGCCTGGGCGGCAAGGAAGCGGTCGAGCTGGCGATCTACAAGGAGGGCGATGCCAACACGGTCTCGACCGCTGAAGCGCTGCGTGCGCGCCTGGAGCAGATCAAGGGCCAGGTGCCCGGCGATGCCGAGCTGACCACGATCGAAGACCAGTCGCGCTTCATCGAACACGCCATCAGCGACGTCAAGAAAGACGCCGTGATCGGCGGCATCCTCGCCATCCTGATCATCTTCCTGTTCCTGCGCGATGGCTGGAGCACGTTCGTGATCAGCCTGTCCCTGCCGGTCTCGATCATCACCACGTTCTTCTTCATGGGCCAGCTCGGCCTGAGCTTGAACGTGATGTCGCTGGGCGGTCTGGCGCTGGCCACCGGCCTGGTGGTGGATGACTCGATCGTGGTGCTGGAGAGCATCGCCAAGGCGCGCGAGCGGGGCCTGAGCATCCTGCAGGCCGCCATCGTCGGCACCCGCGAAGTGAGCATGGCCGTGGTCGCCTCGACCCTGACGACCATTGCGGTGTTCCTGCCGCTGGTGTTCGTGGACGGTATCGCCGGCCAGCTGTTCCGCGACCAGGCGCTGACCGTGGCGATCGCGATCGCGATCTCGCTGCTGGTCTCGATGACCCTGATCCCGATGCTGAGCTCGCTCAAGGGCCGCCCACCGCTGGCCTTCCCGGAAGAACCCACGCATCAACCGTGGCAGCCGGACAGCCGCTGGCTGAAGCCGGTCGCCGGCAGCCGTCGTGGCGTGGGCACGCTGGTGCGCTGGATCTGCTTCGGGATGGCCTGGTCGGTGATCCGCGTCTGGCGCGGCCTGGTGGCCGTGGTCGGCCCGGTGATGCGCAAGGCCAGCGATGTGGCGATGAAGCCGTACGCCGGTGCCGAGCGCGGTTACTTGAAGCTGCTGCCGGGCGCGCTGCATCACCCGGGCAAGGTGCTCGGTCTGGCCGCGCTGGCCTTCGTCGGCACGATGGCGCTGGTGCCGATGCTGGGTGCGGATCTGATCCCGCAGCTGGCCCAGGACCGCTTCGAAATGACCGCCAAGCTGCCGGCCGGTACACCGCTGAAGCAGACCGATGCGCTGGTCCGCGAGATGCAGCTGGCCCATGCCAAGGATGACAGCATCGCCTCGCTGTATGGGGTCAGTGGCAGCGGCACCCGCCTGGATGCCAGCCCGACCGAGAGTGGCGAGAACATCGGCAAGCTGACGGTGGTCATGGCCGGCGGCGGCAACGCGCGCACCGAAGCGGCGATCACCGAGCGTCTGCGTGAATCGATGCAGCAGCACCCTGGCGTGCAGGTCGATTTCGCCCGCCCGGCGCTCTTCAGCTTCTTCACCCCGCTGGAAGTGGAACTGCGTGGCCAGGACATGGCCACGCTGGAGACGGCCGGCAAGGCGCTGGCCGCGATGCTGCGCAACAACCCGCACTATGCTGACGTCAAATCCACGGTGGAAGAGGGCTTCCCGGAGATCCAGATCCGCTTCGACCAGGAGCGCGCCGGTGCCTTGGGCCTGACCACGCGGCAGATTGCCGATGTGGTGGTCAAGAAGGTGCGCGGTGACGTGGCCACGCGCTACAGCTTCCGCGACCGCAAGATCGACGTGCTGGTGCGTGCCCAGGAAGGTGACCGGGCCAGCGTGGACAGCATCCGCCGGCTGATCGTCAATCCGGGCAGCAACCGGCCGGTGACGCTGGATTCGGTGGCCGAGGTGGTCGCCACCAACGGCCCCAGCGAGATCCATCGCGCCGACCAGACCCGCGTGGCGGTGGTCTCTGCCAACCTGCGCGACATCGACCTGGGCGGCGCCGTGCGCGAAGTGCAGGACATGGTCGCCAAGCAGCCGCTGGGTGCGGGTGTGGGCATGCATATCGGCGGCCAGGGTGAGGAGCTGGCCGACTCGGCACGCTCGCTGATCTTCGCCTTCGGCCTGGCGATCTTCCTGGTGTATCTGGTGATGGCCTCGCAGTTCGAGTCGCTGCTGCACCCGTTCGTCATCCTGTTCACCATCCCGCTGGCGCTGGTCGGCGCGATCCTGGCGCTGATGCTGACCGGCAAGCCGATCTCGGTGGTGGTGTTCATCGGCTTGATCCTGCTGGTGGGCCTGGTAACCAAGAACGCGATCATCCTGATCGACAAGGTCAACCAGCTGCGCGAGGCCGGTGTGCCCAAGCGCGAGGCACTGGTGGAGGGCGCGCGTTCCCGCCTGCGGCCGATCATCATGACCACGTTGTGCACGCTGTTCGGCTTCCTGCCGCTGGCGGTGGCGATGGGCGAGGGCGCGGAAGTGCGTGCGCCGATGGCGATCACCGTGATCGGTGGCCTGCTGGTCTCCACCCTGCTGACCCTGGTGGTGATCCCGGTAGTGTACGACCTGCTGGATCGTCGTGGAGACGCCTACTACCGCGAGCGTGGCCGCCACCTCAAGACGCCGCTGGCCGATGCCGGCCATGACACCGCACAGGAGCCGGCATGAGCATTGCCGAGTTCTCCATCCGCCGGCCCATCACCACGATCATGTGTTTTGTGTCGTTGGCGGTGGTGGGCCTGATCGCCTCGTTCCGGCTGCCGCTGGAAGCGCTGCCGGACATCTCCGCGCCGTTCCTGTTCGTGCAGGTGCCGTATACCGGTTCCACCCCGGAGGAGGTCGAGCGCAACATCATCCGGCCGACCGAAGAAGCGCTGGCAACGATGACCGGGATCAAGCGCATGCGCTCCTCGGCCACGTCCGAAGGCGCCAGCATCTTCATCGAGTTCACCGACTGGGACCGCGACATCGCCATCGCGGCTTCGGACGCCCGCGAGCGCATCGATGCGATCCGCAGCGATCTGCCCGACGACCTGCAGCGCTACAACGTGTTCAAGTGGTCCAGCAGCGACGACCCGGTGCTGAAGGTGCGCCTGGCCAGTGCCACCGACCTGACCGGCGCCTACGACATGCTCGACCGCGAGTTCAAGCGGCGGATCGAGCGCATTCCGGGCGTGGCGCGGGTCAACATCTCCGGTGCCCCGCCGAACGAGGTCGAGATCGCGATCAGCCCGGACCGGTTGACCGCGCACAACCTGAGCATCAACGAGCTCAGCGACCGACTGCGCACCCTGAACTTCTCGATCTCGGCCGGGCAGATCGACGACAACGGCCAGCGCGTACGCATCCAGCCGGTAGGCGAGATCACCGACCTGCAGGAACTGCGCGATCTGGTGATCGACAACAAGGGCCTGCGCCTGGGCGATATCGCCGAGATCCGGCTCAAGCCCACCCGCATGAACTACGGGCGGCGCCTGGACGGCAACCCGGCCGTCGGCCTGGATATCTACAAGGAGCGCAGCGCCAACCTGGTGGAGGTGTCGCGTGCCGCGCTGGCCGAAGTGGAGGCGATCCGCACGCAGCCCTCGATGCGCGATGTGCAGATCAAGGTGATCGACAACCAGGGCAAGATGGTGACGTCTTCGCTGCTGGAGCTGGCCGAGGCGGGTGCGGTCGGCCTGCTGCTGTCGATCACGGTGCTGTTCTTCTTCCTGCGCCATTGGCCGTCCACGCTGATGGTGACCCTGGCGATCCCGATCTGTTTCGTGATCACGCTGGGCTTCATGTATTTCGCCGGCGTCACCCTCAACATCCTGACCATGATGGGCCTGCTGCTGGCGGTCGGCATGCTGGTGGACAACGCCGTGGTGGTGGTGGAGAGCATCTACCAGGAACGCGAGCGCATGCCCGACCAGCCGCGGCTGGCCTCGATCATCGGCACCCGCAACGTGGCCATCGCGCTGAGCGCCGGCACGCTCTGCCACTGCATCGTGTTCGTGCCGAACCTGTTCGGCGAGACCAACAACATCAGCATCTTCATGTCGCAGATCGCCATCACGATCTCGGTCTCGCTGCTGGCCTCCTGGCTGGTCGCGGTGAGTCTGATCCCGATGCTGTCCGCGCGCATGCAGACGCCCAAACTGGTGCATTCGGACAGCGGCGTGATCGCACGCCTGCAGCGCCGCTACGCCACACTGCTGCAGTGGACCCTGGAGCACCGCGGTTGGAGCGTGTTCGGCATCGCGATGGTGATCCTGATCAGTCTGGTGCCGATGAAGCTGACCAAGATCGACATGTTCGGTGGCGAGGGGGGCCATGAGGTGTTCATCGGGTACAACTGGAAGGGCGCCTATACCTTCGGGCAGATGTCTGAGGAAGTGGCGCGCGTCGAACGCTACCTGGACGACAACCGGCAGGCGCTGCATATCACCCAGGTGTATTCCTGGTACAGCGAGCAGGAAGGCAGCAGCACGATCGTGACGTTCGACACCGCGCACGCGAAGAACATGCCGGCCGTGCAGGAAGCACTGCGAAAGGGGCTGCCTCGCTCGGCGCGTGCCGATTACGTGGTCGGTAATTCGGGCGAGGGCAATGGCGGAAGCGGCAATAACCAGGTGCAGGTGCAGCTGGTCGGCGACTCGACCAAGATGCTGCAGGAGATCGGCGAGGAAGTGGTGCCGCTGCTGGCCCAGCGCAAGGAGCTGCGCGACGTGCGCATCGACAACGGCGAAAAGGGCAGCGAGTTGTCCATCCATGTGGACCGCGAGCGCGCGGCAGCCTTCGGCTTCAACGCCGAGCAGGTCGCCAGTTTCGTCGGCCTGGCCCTGCGTGGCGCGCCGCTGCGCGAGTTCCGCCGCGGTGACAGCGAAGTGCCGGTATGGGTGCGCTTCGCCGGTGCCGAGCAGAGCAGCCCGGAGGACCTGGCCAGCTACACGGTGCGCACTGGCGACGGCCGCTCGGTGCCCTTGCTGAGCCTGGTCGATGTGGCAATCAAGCCGTCGGCCACCCAGATCGGCCGCACCAACCGTCAGACCACGCTGACCATCAAGGCCAACCTGGCCGAGAAGGTGACGGTGCCGGACGGCCGCAAGGCGATGGAAGAAACGCTCAAGCCGATGAGCTTCCCGGCCGGCTACACCTTCAGCTTCGACGGCGGGGATTACGGCGACGACGACCAGGCGATGTCGCAGATGATGTTCAATCTGGTGATCGCGCTGGTGATGATCTACGTGGTGATGGCCGCCGTGTTCGAGTCGCTGCTGTTCCCGGCGGCGATCATGAGCGGCGTGCTGTTCTCGATCTTCGGCGTGTTCTGGCTGTTCTGGATCACCGGCACCTCCTTCGGGATCATGTCCTTCATCGGCATCCTGGTGTTGATGGGGGTGGTGGTGAACAACGGCATCGTGATGATCGAGCACATCAACAACCTGCGCCGCCGTGGCATGGGCCGGACCCAGGCGCTGGTGGAAGGCTCACGCGAGCGCCTGCGCCCGATCATGATGACGATGGGCACCGCGATCCTGGCGATGATCCCGATCTCCATGACCGACACCCAGCTGCTCGGCAATGGGCCGCCGTACTACCCGATGGCCCGCGCCATCGCCGGCGGCCTGGCGTTCTCCACGGTGGTGAGCCTGCTGTTCCTGCCGACCATCTACGCGATGCTCGATGACATGAGCACCGCGGTGTCGCGGATCATCCGGCGCGCGCGTGGCCGCGGCGTGGATGCTCCGGTGGTCGAACCGGGCGCAGAATCGGTTTGAGGGTGCATGGAGGCCCGTTGGGCGGGCCTCCTTTTTTTCGCAGACCGCATCCACGCATGCACTACCCGCGACTCCCACATTCGCGCACAAAAAAGGCCACGCATTGCGTGGCCTTTCGACTCACAGCCGGCGCGGGAATCACCCCGCGACCTTGCCCCACACCTGGAACCCGGTCAGCCACAACCCGAGCATGCTGCCCAGGTTGGTCAGCATGAAGGTCAGCACCACGCGGGTCACCCGGTTGCGGTACCAGCCCTTGACGCTCTGCGCATCGTCGCGCAGCTTCAGGAAATCCTCGTAGGCCGGCTTGCGCAGGCGCGCTTCCACCAGGGCCGAGAACGCTCCGGTCGGGATGCTCAGCCGGAACGGCTTGAACGGGGCCACCACGATCGCGGTCAGGATGCTCAGCGGATGGCTGCCGGCCAACAGGCAGCCCAGGCCGGCCAGGCCGCCGGTGTACATCGCCCAGACCGCCAGCAGTTCGCTGCCGACACCCAGGCCACCGCGATAGAAGCCCACGCCGATACCGGTCAGCACGATGGCCAGGATCGCCAGCGTGATCCACGGAATGTTGCGCTTCTTCGGCACGTCTTCCAGCGACTCGCGCAGCGGGCCCGGCGCGTCGGTGTCGGTTTCCAGGTACTTGGCCAGGCCGGCCAGATGACCGGCACCGACCACGGCCAGCACTTCGCGCTGGGCCGGATCATGCACTTCGCGCAGGCGCGTGGCCATGTAGCGGTCGCGCTCGCCGATGATGGTTTCGTACAGGGCAGGGCTCTCGCTGGCGAACTCGCCGAAGCTGGCCTCGAGCATGTCGCCCTGCTTGAGCTTCTCGATCTCGTCTTCGCCGACTTCCTCGGACGCGAACAGGCCAGCGCCCAGGCCCATCACCAGCTTGATCTTGCCGAAGAAGCCCAGGCGCTGCGAGGCACGCCGGAAGGTCAGCCCGACCTCGCGGTCGATCAGATGCACGGGCAGGTTGCGCTCGTTGGCCAGGGTAACCGCGCGCTTGAGCTCGGCACCCGGCTCGATCTCGAGCTGTTCGGCCAGGCGGCGCTGGTAGGCGGCCAAGGCCAGGTTGGCCGCGAACAGGGCGACGCGGCCCTTGCGGATCACCTCGACCAGGTCGAGCTTGGCCAGCGCATCCGGGTCGGTCAGTGCCTGCA
Organism: Stenotrophomonas sp. PS02301; assembly: GCF_029959485.1. Lineage (NCBI taxonomy): Bacteria > Pseudomonadati > Pseudomonadota > Gammaproteobacteria > Lysobacterales > Lysobacteraceae > Stenotrophomonas > Stenotrophomonas sp. PS02301. Next base: position 1,829 of record NZ_JASCOO010000012.1, on the reverse strand, counting down.
GGCGCTGCGCGTCCAGTTCGACCGCGACCGCATCGAAGCGGCCACTTTCGATCGCACGTTCCACCGCTTCCACGCTGGCCTGCGAGACGTGCGCGGTGCCCAGCAGGGTGTAGCGCACGCCATCGCGTTCGACGATGCGGACGGGCTGGCCGGCGAACAACGTGTCGCCGGCGTCAATCAGGGTATCGGTCATTGCATCATTCATTCGAAGGGGCGCTGTCGGCACCATCGCCGAGCGCGCGCTGCATCTGGACGGTATCCAGCCAGCGGCCATGCTTGCGGCCGAGGCCGCGGAAAACGCCGACGGTATGGAAACCGAAACGCTCGTGCAGTTTGATGGAGGCGGTGTTGGTGGGCTCGCCGATCACGGCCACCATCTGCCGGTAACCGCGCGCGACGCAGGCATCGATCAGCCCCTGCATCAGTGCGGTGCCGACACCACGGCCCTGGAACGCCGCATCCACATAGACCGAGTTCTCCACGGTCCACTGATAGGCGATCCGGCCGCGGTAGGTATTGGCGTAGGCATAGCCGGCCACCTGGCCATCGACCTCGGCCACGATGTATGGAAAGCCGCGGCCGACGATGTCCTGCATGCGGCGGCGCATTTCCGCCGCCTCCGGGATCTCGTACTCGTAGGTGTTGACGAAGTCGGTCACTTCCACCGCATAGATCGCGGTGATGGCCGCGATATCGGCATCGGTGGCGTCGCGCAGGTGCACGGTCACGGTGGGGTGTCCTGGTCGGTCAGTCGATGTAGCGCTTGAGCAGATCGCCGTACGCATCGATGCGGCGGTCACGCAGGAACGGCCAGATCCGGCGGACGTGTTCGCTGCGCTGCAGGTCCACATCGCAGACCAGCACGGTCGGCTCGCCACCGGCTTCGGCGATGAACTCGCCCTGCGGGCCCAGCACGTGGCTGTTGCCCCAGAACTGGATGCCCGAGGCACCCATCGGCGAGGCTTCATGGCCGACGCGGTTGCAGCTCAACACCGGCACGCCGTTGGCCACGGCATGGCCGCGGTGACTGAGCACCCACGCATCGCGCTGGCGGCCCTGTTCGTCGCGCTGGTCGTCCGGGTCCCAGCCGATCGCGGTGGGGTAGAGCAGCAGCTCCGCGCCGGCCAGCGCCATCAGGCGCGCCGCTTCCGGATACCACTGGTCCCAGCACACGAGCACGCCGAGGCGACCCACCGAGGTGTCGATCGGGGTGAAGCCCAGATCGCCCGGGGTGAAGTAGAACTTCTCATAGAAGCCCGGATCATCCGGGATGTGCATCTTGCGGTACTTGCCGAGCAGGGTGCCGTCTTTCTCGAAGACGACCGCGGTGTTGTGGTACAGCCCGGCAGCGCGACGCTCGAACAGCGAGCCGACGATCACCACGCCATGCTTCTTGGCCAGCGCGCCCAGGCGCTCCGTGCTCGGGCCCGGGATCGGCTCGGCCAGATCGAATTCATCCACCGACTCGTGCTGGCAGAAGTACGCACCGTTGTGCAGTTCCTGCAGCAGGATCAGCTTGGCACCCTGCGCGGCCGCTTCAGCCACGCGCGCTTCGATGACGGCCAGATTGGCCTCGGCATCGCCGTGGTTGCGCTCCTGGATCAGGGCGACGGAAAGGGTGTGGCGTGAGCTCATCCGGAGACGGTCCTGCAAGGGGAAAAACGCAGTTTATCGCGGATGGGTGCACGCAGCGTGCTGGCTGCTAAATGGGCAGCCGCGTGGTTTGCGGGCTGCGGCGGCTGGGCTGGCGGGTGCGGAGGGGCGGGACGCGCCGTAAACCCATCCCTGGGGGCTCGTGGGCGCCATCCCTGGCGCCCGGCCGGCGGTCG
>NZ_JASCOO010000129.1:0-10069 GCF_029959485.1 Stenotrophomonas sp. PS02301 | reverse complement strand
CGGGCGCCGCGGCGGCCGCCCCCCCCCCCCCCCCCGCCCCCCCCCGGGGGGCCCCCCCCCCCCCCCCGCCACTACCGAAGCCTTATTCCTCTTCGGGCAACTCATCCGCGTTGAGCGTGCGCGCCTTGCGCTTGGGCGCGGTGAACGGCGTGGGCGTCGGCACGCCCGGCAGGGAACTGCCGTAGACCATATGCGCCCCGGCGATCAGCCCACCACCGGCCATTTCCAGCTCGAAACGCTCGGCATCGCGGCGGCGGATTTCGCGCGCGATGGTCGCGGCATCTTCTTCGTCCAGGCCGAGCTCGATCAGCGCAGCCTCACCGAAGGCCACCGCGGATTCAAAGGTTTCGCGGATCTGGAAATCGACACCGGCGTGTATCAGGCGCAGTGAGTGTTCGCGATCGAACGAGCGCACCAGCAGCTTGGCCTGCGGGAATTCGTGCGCGACCAGTTCGACGATGCGATCGGCCTGCGCACTGTCGTTGACGCACACCGCGATCGCCCGCGCGACACCCGCGCCGGAAGCATGCAGCACATCCAGACGCGTGCCATCGCCGTAGTAGATCTTGAAGCCGAACTTCTCGGCGCTCTGGATCATCTCGATGTCGTTGTCGATGATGGTCACATCCACATCGCGTGCCAGCAGCGACTGACTGGCGACCTGGCCGAAGCGGCCGAAGCCGATCAGCAGCACGCTTCCAGAAAGACCATCCGCTTCCTCCACGCCATCCAGCGAGACTTCACGGTCCGGCATCAGCTTGTCGTGCAGCAGCACGAGCAGCGGTGTCAGTGCCATCGAAAGCACCACGATCGCGGTGAGGTTGGCGTTGACCTGCACGTCGATCACACCCGCCACCGCCGCGGCGGAGAACAGCACGAAGGCGAACTCGCCGCCCTGCGCCATTACCACGCCACGGTCCAGCGCTTGGCGATGATCACTGCCGAGGATGCGCGCGACCACGTAGATGCAGATTGCCTTGGCAAACATCAGCGCGAATACGCCGGAGACGATCAGCGGCCAGTTGTTGGCGACCACGGTGAGGTCCAGCGCCATGCCGACGCTGAGGAAGAACAGGCCGAGCAGGATGCCGCGGAACGGCTCGATGTCCGCTTCAATCTGGTGGCGGAAGGTGGATTCGCTGAGCAGCACGCCCGCTAGGAACGCACCCATCGCCATCGACAATCCGCCCAGCTGCATCAGCAGCGCGGCGCCGAGCACGACCAGCAGGGCAGCGGCCGTCATCACTTCGCGCGCTTTGGCGGCGGCAAGGATGCGGAACAGCGGATTGAGCAGGAAGCGGCCGACCAGCACCAGGCCGACGATCGCACCGGCGGCGATACCCACGGTGACCCAGCGCGAGCTCTCGCCGGCGTCGCTGTGCACCGGCGCCATGAACGCGACCACGGCCAGCAGCGGCACGATCAGCAGATCTTCGAACAGCAGGATCGAGACGATCTTCTGGCCGGTCGGCAGCGCGATGTCGCCACGTTCGGCGAGCAGTTGCATCACCACTGCGGTGGAGGTCAACACGAACCCGGCGGCGCCGATGAAGGCCACCGGCAACGGGAAGCCGAGCAGCATGCACACGCCGGTCAGCACCGCGCCGCAGACCACGATCTGCAGCGTGCCCAGGCCGAAGATCTCGTTGCGCAGACTCCACAGGTGCGAGGGCCGCATCTCCAGGCCGATCACGAACAGGAACATCACCACGCCGAGCTCGGCGGTATGCAGGATGGCCTGCGGATCGGAGAACCAGCCGAACCCGAACGGGCCGATGGCCAGGCCCGCGGCGAAATAGCCCAGCACCGAGCCCAGCCCGAGCCGGCGGAACAGCGGCACCATGACCACTGCCGCACCCAATAGGGCGACCACTTTCACCAGTTCACTGGCACCTGCTTCCACCGCCATGCGGTTGTTTCCCCGGACTGCACAAGATGGGTCAACGATAGGGCAAAGCGGTGAAGGGCAATAGCGCGGATGCTGCGTTTTATCGTACTGAATTCAGAACGATGTTGAATCTGGACGCCACATCGTCCCGAAATCGCCGCCATAACGACACCGGAACCCGGCCCCTCAGGCGCTGCAGAACGCCGCGTAATCGATGTAGCCCCGAAATGCGCGCCCGGGCGCGCAGAGCGGACAGGCCGGATCCGGACGCAGCCGCGCCTCGCGGAAGCGCATGCCCAGCGCATCGAAGGTCAGCAGGCGGCCGATCAGTGGCTCGCCGATGCCGAGCAGCAGCTTGAGCACTTCGGTGGCCTGCAGCAGGCCGACCATGCCCGGCAGCACGCCGAGCACACCGGCCTCCGAGCAGTTGGGCGCGAACTCGGGCGGCGGCGGCTCGGGGAACAGGCAGCGGTAGCAAGGCGCGGCGCCGCGCTGGCGGCCGGCATCGAACACGCTGACCTGCCCGGTGAAGCGCTCCACAGCGCCATACACCAGCGGAATGCCGTGCTGGAGGCAGGCATCGTTGAGCAGATAACGCAGCGGGAAGTTGTCCGAGCCATCCAGGACCACGTCGACCCCGTCGAGCAGCGCATCGATGTTGTCCGAGGTAACCCGTGCCTGCACGGCCTCCACGTCCAGCGAAGGATTGAGTGCGAGCAGGCGTGCGCGGGCCGAGAGCACCTTGGGCTCGCCGACGCTGGCGTCGGTATGGATGATCTGCCGGTGCAGGTTGCTGCGGTCCACCACATCGTCGTCGGCGATGCGCAGGTGCCCTACCCCGGCCGCGGCCAGGTAGAAGCTGGCCGGTGCACCCAGACCGCCCGCGCCCAGCACCAGCACGCGCGAGGCCAGCAGCGTCTTCTGGCCCTCGACACCCACCTGCGGCAGCAGCAGATGGCGCGAGTAACGTTCGTTGAAGTCGCGCTCGGCATCACTCTGCATCGGCTGCACCAGCGGCAAGCCATCGGCGCGCCACGCGGTGGTGCCACCGTGCACGGAGGCGATGCGGGTGTAGCCGAGGCCGGCCAGAAAGACCGCGGCCTGCATCGAACGCTTGCCGCTCTGGCAGATCAGGACGACCTCGCGGTCGGCGGCCGGGAGATGGGTGCTGGGTTCGGCCTGGAGATCGCCCTTGGCGATGCCGAGCGCCCCTTCGGCCATGCCGGTGGCACGCTCGTGCGCCTCACGGACGTCGATCAGCAGCGCGCCATGGACGAGGCGTTCACGGGCCTGCGCCGGGGTGAGTTCGGGGATCGTGCTCATGCGGGGATTATCGCGCACTGGTGCTCCGGCCGCCCCAATGAAAAGAGCCGGCTTGCGCCGGCTCTTTGTGCATCACTTGCCCTTGACGTGCTTGATCAAGCGCCGCTTGCGCTTGAGCTGACGTTCGGTGAGCACGTTCTTTTTGCCTTCGTACGGGTTCACACCCTCGCGGAAGATGAACTGCACGGGCGTGCCGACCAGCTTGAAGCGCTTGCGGAAGAAGTTCTCCAGATAGCGCTTGTACGACTCCGGCAGGTCTTTCAGACGGGTGCCGTGGACGATGAAGGTCGGCGGGTTGGAACCGCCCGGATGCACGTAGCGCAGCTTGGACACGTGACCACGGATCGCCGGCGGCGGGTTGGTCTCGTAGGCCGTTTCCAGCGCCTTGTTGACTTCGCTGGTGCTGAATTCGTGCGTGGCCGAGGCATGCGCGGCGTGGATGCAGCGGAACAGCTCACGCAGGCCCGAGCCGTGCTTGGCCGAGATGCGCACCACTTCCGCCCACGGCACGAAGCCGAGCTTGCGCGACACCAGGGCTTCGGCCTGCTCGCGCTGGTAGTCGGTCAGGCCATCCCACTTGTTGATCGCCACCACCAGCGCACGGCCGGCATCGAGCACCGCACCGAGCACGCTGGCATCCTGATCGGTCACGCCTTCGGAGGCATCGAGCATCAGCACCGCAACCTGGCACTGCTCGATCGCCTGCAGGGTCTTGATGACGCTGAACTTCTCGACCACTTCCTCGACACGCGCCTTGCGACGCAGGCCGGCGGTATCGATCAGGCGGTACTCACGCCCGTCGCGCTCCATGTCCACCGCGATCGAATCACGGGTGGTACCGGGCACTTCGGAGGCGATCATGCGCTCTTCGCCGAGCAGACGATTGACCAGCGTCGACTTGCCCACGTTGGGGCGGCCGACGAAGGCGATGCGAATGCGGTTCGGATCGGTGTCCAGGGTCTCGGTGGTGCCCTCTTCCGGCAACCGTTCCACGACCTCGTCCAGCAGATCATCCAGGCCCTGGCGGTGCGCGGCCGAGACGGTCAGCATTTCGCTGAAGCCGTAACGGGCAAATTCCGAACGCACGGTGTCTTCGTTCATGCCATCGATCTTGTTGATCAACAGCAGCGTCGGACGAGCCAGTCTGCGCAGCCAGGACAGGATCTCGTCGTCCATCGGGCCCTCACGGGCATCGACCACGAACAGGATCAGGTCCGCCTCGGCGGCGGCGGCGCGGGCCTGGCGGGCGGTAGCACCGGCCAGACCTTCTTCTTCACCGGCGATACCGCCGGTATCGACCACCAGGAACGGGTGGTCTTCATCAAGACGACAAACACCGTAATTACGGTCCCGGGTCACGCCGGGCTGGTCATGGACCAGCGCGTCGCGCGTACGGGTAAACGCATTGAACAGCGTGGACTTGCCGACATTCGGCCGTCCAACCAGGGCGACCAAGGGCAGCATCGCGGTAACTCCTTATTGTGCCAACCGGAACGCGGTCAGCTTTCCATCAACGTTCTGCACCAGCAGAATCCCATCGGCAGCTACCGGCTGTGCCAGGAGGGCGTCGCCGCCACTCTTGGCGCGCGCCGCGAACTCACCGTTATCGGTCCGCAACCAGTGCAGATACCCCTTGTAATCACCGACCACAACGTAATCGCCGTGGATGACCGGACCGGTCAGCGAACGACGGGCCAGGCCCGTCTGCGACCACATGGCCGAACCGCTGGCCTTGTCCAGGCCGAACACGCCGCCCTTGTTGTCGGTGACGAACACATTGCTCGAGGTCAGGGCCACGCCACCGGCGCCGCCATGATCACGTGCCCACAGCGGACGGCCGGTCGGGCCTTCGATCGCCATGGTCTGGTTCTTGAAACTGCTGACGAACAGCGTATTGCCTTCCAGCACCGGGGCGCCGTCGATATCGGCCATGCGGTCCAGCTCGGTACGGCCTTCGCCGTTGCCGACCATCTGGTCCCACAGCGTGCGGCCGTCCTGCATGGCCAGCGCGGCGATGGAGCCGTCGTCGTTGCCGATGAACAGCACGCCCGGGCCGGTGACGACCGGCGCGTTGCCACGCACGGTCAGTGCCGGCAGCTCGCGCGGGTTGAACCAGCGCTGGGTGCCATTCTCGGCATCCAGACCGGTCACGCGACCGTCGTTGCTGCGCACGAACACCATGCCCTGGCCCACGGCCGGCGCGGAGATCACTTCACCCGGCACCTTGGCACGCCACTTCTCAGTGCCGTCGGCCGCGTTCAACGCGATGACTTCGCCATCCAGGGTGCCGATGACGACCAGGCCGTCACCCACGCCCGGGCCACCGGACAGACGCAGCTTGGGCTGCTTCTTCACCTTGGCCGGTTCGTAGGTCCAGATCTTCTTGCCGGTCTGCAGGTCGATGGCATGCACGCCACCGTAGATGGCGGCCGCGTACACGCGACCATCGGCGACCACCGGGCCCTGACGGACACCGATGCGCTTCTCACCCTTGCCGACGTTGGCCGTCCAGATCTTGTCGACCTTGGCAGTGGCATCGAACTTGACCAGCTCGGCCGGTTCCAGTGCCTTCTTGGCCGCGGCATCTTTGCCGGCGAACCAGCCCTTCATCGTGCTGCAGCCGGTCAGGGCCATGCCCAACAGGGCAACCGTGGCAACGCGCTTGATCATGACCATCTGATTCATTACACCGACTCCGCAGGATCGGTGACGGTGCCACCGGCATCCGTCAACTTGGTTTCCAGCAGGCGCCGCTGGGGCGCTGCCACGTCCAGCGTCTTGAGCGCCTTCTCATACTGCTCGCGGGCCGCATCACGCTTGCCCTGCGCCATCAGTGCGTCGCCATGGATTTCCAGGCTGGCGCTGTCGGTTGCGGTGCCGAGCTGCTTGATCGCATCCTCGGTCTTGCCGGTGGCCACCAGCAGGCGCGCAACGCGCTGCTCGATCACCGGCTTGAATTCGGGGTCGGCCTTGATCGCGCGCAGGGTCGCCAGCGCATCTTCGTTCTTGCCGGCATCGACCTGGGCCTTGGCCAGCTGCAATGCGGCCAGATCGGCATAGATGTTGGCCTTGCCGCTTTCCAGGTCCTTCACACCCTTGGCGGCCTGCTCCAGATCCTTTTCTTCCAGGCTCTTGAGGACGATCTGGTATTGGACGTTGGCGCCGGCCAGGCTGTTGCTGTGCCGGGTCTGCCATTCTTTCCAGCCCCAGATGCCACCGATCGCGATGGCTACGCCAGCAAGGATGCTGACACCATTCTTCCGCAGCCAGCCGCGGACGCGTTCACTTTGTTCGTGCTCGTCGAGCAGGTCGTCGATCGCCATGCGTACTCTCGCCCCGCCCATGAGGAGGAGCTATTTGAATTGGATTGGGGAAACGCGGTTCAGTGCGAAACTGGGACCACGGAGCCGTCAGAGGATACCGTAAAGCGTGCCACGTTGGCTCGCTGGTACGGCGAAAGGTCGACGATAGTGCCGGCCTGCTGAACCTCGACCGCCGATGCATTGCCCAGCACCATGCGGGCCACCTGGCCTGGCGCGAAGCTGCGGGTCTCGCCCGACTTGATCAGGGCCTTTTCGACGGTGGTGCCGTCGGGCCCGGAAATATCCACCCAGCTGTCGCCTTTGAACTGCAGGCTCAGCGCGCCGGCCTGCGGTGCCGGCGCAGCGGCCGGACGCGGAACCGGGGTCAGCGATGCCAGATACGGCGCCGCCGGTGCCGAGGGCTTGGCCGCTTCGACCGCCGCCGGTGCGGCCGGGTCCGGGGTGTCGCCACCGGCCACCGGTACCGCCGCCGGGATCACATCCAGCGAGGCGGTGTTCGGGGTGGTCGCCGTGCCATCGAAATGGCCGCGGGTGGCGAACCAGACCGGCACGGCCAGAACCGCGGTGATGCCGACATACAGAACACGACGCCCCAGGCTCTCGGCAATGCGCCGGGCCCGCGGGGTATGAGTGTGGCTGACCAGTTGCGGTGGCACGATCGGCCCGATATGCGCCTGCTCGAGGATCTCGCCGATGTCCACCTTCAGCAGACGGGCATAACTGCGCAGCTGGCCGCGCACGAAAACCGGCGCGCCGAGGCGCTGCCACTGTTCTTCTTCGAGGGACTTGAGTACCTGAACGGGCATGTGCAGCTGCTGCCCCACCGCCTCCAGGGTCAGTCCGGCCGCTTCCCGGGCCTGGCGAAGACGAGCTCCGCAACCGGCCGCAGTATCAAAAGCGTTCACAGTCTGGTCATCAATCACAATGCTTCAACCCCGGGGATTAGGTGCCGCATCCTGCGGAAATTCGTCATGAATTCGCTGCAGATAGCGACCGGATGCCACGCTGTCGCCAAGCCGCGCCTCGATTTGAGAGGCAAGTTGTAACACGGAACGTGTGGCCGGTGCAGCCGTCAAACGCCGTTGCGAAAAGGCCCGGGCCTCGAAATAGCGCCCTTGGGCGTACTCGTTGCGGGCCATCGACTCGAGCGCATAGGCATTGACGGGATCTATCTCAAGTGCCCGTCGCAGGTCCGGCACGGCCCGTTCGGGCTGGCCGGCGTCCAGTGCACAGCCACCGGCATTGGCCAGGGCGGACGCCGGGGTGGTGTAGCCCGGCGCCTGCAGCGCCCGGTCGAACCAGACCAGCGACTCGGCCGGCCGGCCATGAGCACATAGCCACGCGCCATAATTGTTGAGGACGTCGCCGCGCTCCGGGCCCAGCTCGGCGGCCTTGGCGTACAGCTGCCCCGCTTCGGCCTGGTTGCCGCGCTGGGCGGCGATGGCTGCCAGCAGCATGTAGGCCTCGGGACGCCGCGCATCGATCTTCATCGCCGCGCGCACCCGCTTCTCGGCGGCATCCGGGGCACCCGCGCGCAGCGACTCGCCGGCCAGGACCATCTGGTCCTGGTAGTTCACGCGTTTGCGGATCTCGGGGTTGTCCCGGGCCTCATAGGTCGGCGCGACCTCGAGGGGACCGGACGGCGGTTTGATGCCTTGCTTGCCACAGCCGACCACTGCCAGCGCGAGGAAAACAACGGCTGGCAATCGGCAATCAGGCAGCGGCATCCCGGCCTTTCCCGTCCTGCAGCGTTTTATTGAACTCGGCCTGGCGGCGCGTGCGATCCATGACCTGGCCCTTGAGCTGGCCACAGGCGGCGTCGATATCGTCGCCGCGGGTGCGCCGCACCATCGTCAGCACCTTGGCATCGAGCAGGATCTTCTGGAAGGCGCGGATCTCCGTTTCGCCGGAGCGCTCATAGCGCGTGCCCGGGAATGGATTGAACGGAATCAGGTTGACCTTGCCCGCGTTCGAGGCCTGGACGGCGTTGTCGAACTGGCGCATCAGCCGCGCCAGCTGGCGGGCGTGCTCGGGCTGGTCATTGATGCCCTTCATCAGGGTGTATTCGAAGGTGACCGATTCGCGGCGCTTGTTGGCGCGCAGGTAGCGTGCGCACGAGGCCATCAGCTCGACGATCGGGTACTTCTTGTTGAGCGGGACCAGGGTCTCGCGCAGTGCATCGTTGGGCGCATGCAGCGACACCGCCAGCGACACGTCGCTCTCGGTGGAGAGGCGGTCGATCTGCGGCACCAGGCCGGAGGTGGACAGCGTCACGCGCTTGTTGGCCAGGCCGTAGCCCAGATCGTCGCGCATCACGCTCATGGCGCGCACGACGTTGTCGAAATTCATCAACGGCTCGCCCATGCCCATCATCACCACATTGGTAAGACGACGCTGCTTGTGCGGGATGTTGCCCAGATGGCGCGCCGCGACCCACACCTGGCCGATGATCTCGGCGGTGGACAGATTGCGGTTGAAGCCCTGGGTGGCGGTCGAACAGAAGGTGCAGTTCAGCGCGCAGCCGACCTGCGAGGACACGCACAGCGTGCCGCGGTTCTTGTCCGGGATGTAGACCGCTTCGATCGCATTCTTGCCGTCGGTGCCCATGGCCAGCAGCCACTTGTGGGTGCCATCGGCGGAGGGCTTGTCGAACACGATGTTCGGGACCAGCACCTCGGCATGCTGCTTGAGCTTGGCGCGCAACGCCTTGCCGAGGTCGGTCATGTCATCGAAATCGGTGACGTAGTGATGGTGGATCCACTTCATCACCTGGTGGGCACGGTAGCGCGCTTCGCCGAGTGTCTCGGCGAAGAAGCGCTCCAGACCCTCGCGATCGAGGTCGAGCAGGTTCTGCTTGGCCACAGCCGGGCTCGAGACGAGCACGGATGGGATGGCGGTTGGCTGTACGACCTCGTTCACGGCATCACTCTCAGCGCGAGACGACTTCAGTCGCGGCGAAGAAGTAGGCGATTTCGATCGCGGCATTCTCAACCGAGTCCGAGCCGTGGGCGGCATTGGCATCGATGGATTCAGCGAAGTCGGCGCGGATGGTGCCTGCGGCGGCTTCCTTCGGGTTGGTGGCGCCCAGCAGGTCGCGGTGGGCCAGCACGGCGTTCTCGCCTTCCAGCGCCTGGATCATCACCGGGCCGGAGATCATGAACTCGACCAGCGCGTTGAAGAACGGACGCTCGCGGTGCACGGCGTAGAAGCCTTCGGCTTCACGGCGCGACAGCTGCTTGTACTTGGCGGCGACGACCTTCAGGCCGGCCTTTTCAAAGCGGGCGTAGATTTCGCCGATGACGTTCTTGGCGACGGCGTCCGGCTTGATGATGGAAAGGGTGCGCTCCAGCGCCATGGGAATACTCCGTTGGGCGGGCCACTTGATCGGCCCGAGGTTAGCATGAAAAAAACCCGCGTCAAAACGCGGGCTTAGCCTGATATACGTGCGCCAATTCTAACGTGTAACCCCGCCGTACGGTAGTGCCCGCCGCGGGCCCGCCCCCCCCAGTGGGCCGCGGGGGGTCGGGTGTCTCTT
>NZ_JASCOO010000128.1:0-10107 GCF_029959485.1 Stenotrophomonas sp. PS02301 | reverse complement strand
GGCGGCCGCGTACAAAAGGGCCCCGGGCCCCCCCGGTTCCCCGCCGGGCCCCCCCGGGCGCGGGCGCCGGCGCCGACCATCGAGGTGCCACCGCCGCCGCCGCCGCCCGAAGCCATCGGCACCCCGCCGCCGGCAGTGCCGCCGGCACCGCCGCCGCCCCCGGACGTGAACCCGCCGGATGATCCGGATCCGGTCGCGCCAGAGCCGCCGCCCCCGGCCCCGCCGCCGGCTCCTGCGCCGGTGGCACCCGCGCAGCCGGAGGCGCCGCCGCCGGTGCCTACCGAAGTGCCACCGGTGCCCGGTCCGCTGGCGGTACCGCCAACGCCGGACGCGCGTCCGGCAGAGGGCGACATCATTCCGCTGTACCGGGTGGAAACCCCGGTCTACTCGGTGGTGCCCCCGTTGCTGCGCGAGACGAGCCTGGCCAGCCTGGGCACCTTCCACGAGCGCCGGGGCGAGCAGCGCGTGCTGGCCGGGCAGGGCGGCTTCCGCTCGGCCTGGGCACGCATGATCGGGCAGAGTCATGAGCAGCACTGGGAGGGCGATGCCAAGCCCAGTTTCGACGGTGATCTCCAGGGCATCCAGGCCGGCCTGGACCTGTACGCCAACGGCGATGACAACCACCGCGATCAGGTCGGTGTATTCGTCGGCCGCACCCGCGCGCAGGGCAACGTCAACGGCTTTGCGATCGGCTGGGACAACGTGGCCGTCGGCCGTACCCGCCTGGATGACAAGCACGTGGGCCTGTACTGGACCCGCGTCGGCAGCGAAGGCGGGTATCTGGATGCGGTGGTCCTTCAGAGCCGCTACGACGGTGAGGCCACGTCGGCGCGCGGGCTGGGCATCGACGTGCGTGGCGATGGCACCACCGCGTCGCTGGAAGTGGGCAAGCCGCTGCTGCAGCTCGGGCAGTCCGTATGGTGGCTGGAGCCGCAGGCACAGGTGATCTGGCAGCGCACCTCGATCGACGATGCCGGTGACCGGGTGTCGGCGGTCCGCTTCAAGGCCGACAATGCCTGGACCGGGCGCGTCGGCCTTCGCCTCGCCGCCGATTACGATATCGCCGGCAATGGGTGGCAGCCGTACGCCAAGCTCAATTACTGGCAGACCCTGGACGGCGAAGATCGCATCGACTTCGGCGACAACCGGCTCACCAACCAGCAGGGCTCGCGCGCACTGGAAGTCGGCGTCGGTGTGGTCGCGCGCTTCAATGCCAATGTCAGCGCGTTTGCGGTGGCCGATTACACGCGCGATCTGGAAAGCAGCGCGCAGAAGGAGCGCAAGAGCATCGAGGGGAATATCGGCGTGCGGTTTGATTGGTGAGGCGGTTGTGGGCGCTGGCTGATCCCCGGCACGCTGCCCGCCACGGGTGGCGTGCCCTCATTTCGGGCTGACCGGTCGCCAGGGCGGAGGACGCGCGCTGTTCTTGTGGCCGTGTGCAGCGATATGCTGCGGCCTGCTCAACTACACGGATGTAGCGCGATGGTGATGTTCCTGCGGTCTCGTTGTACGCGCCCGGCGCTGCTGGCCGGTGTGCTGCTTGCACCGATGGCGAACGCACAGGAGATGCCTGCGCCACCGGTACAGCTGCGGATCGTGGCGGTGCTGGAGCGCGAGGCGCTGTACCGCGACAAGGTCGATTGGCAGGCGCTGCGCACCCGCCTGCAGGCTCCCGATGCTGATCCCGCCAAGACCTGGCCGCTGTTGCGCGATGCCATTGCCGTGAGCAGTGGGGGGCATGGGCGGTGGCTGCCGGCGAGCTACCCGTTGCTGCAGTCCTCTTCAAGCCGCGCCACCGTGGCGGGATCCCAGCCACCGCCGGCAACGCAGCGCACACACGAGCACCGCGCCAAGCAGCAACGCACTGACCAGCAGCGCGATATGGATACGGTCGGCCGGCGCATCGGCTGGATGACGGTGGGCGCCTTCAGCGGTGGTGGACCGGGCGACAGCGTGGCCTGGCAGCGGGCGAGTGTTGCGTTTGCAGGCACGCTGCAGGACGCCATCCGCAGCAAGGACCGCGCGGAGCGATGCGGCTGGGTGGTCGACCTGCGACGCAACACCGGCGGCAACATGTGGCCGATGTTGCTCGGCCTGGCGCCCCTGCTGGAAGACGCGGGCGGCAATGCACCGCGGGTAGGTGCGTTCACCACGGCCGACTCGGAGCGGTCGTGGTTCTTGCACGGCGGCGCGGTGTGGTTGGAGCAGAAGAACCTGCTGGATGTTGGCGCGGCCGCGTATCGGCTGCGTCATCCCGGCGCACCGGTGGCGGTGCTGTTCGGGCCGCGCACCGCCAGCGCGGGAGAGGCGACGGCACTGGCGTTCCGTGGGCGTGCCAACACCCGAAGCTTCGGCCAGCCCACGGCAGGCGTCTCCACGGGTAACCGGACCGAGCTGCTGCCTGATGGAAGCGCCTTGCTGGTCACCGGCAACGTCATGGTCGATCGCAACGGCCAGGGCGATGGCAGGAAGATCGCGCCGGATGTGGTGATCGGTGAGGGCGAGGATGCTGCGGCGGCCGCAAGGGACTGGCTGCTGGCGCAACCGGCGTGCGCCAGCGCCACCTGAGGCGTCATCCCAGCCGTCGATCAGCGTGTACGCACCGCGCTGATGGCCTTCACCCGCGCCTTGGCCAGCGCTTCCCCCACCGCCGGCCCCTTCAGCCCGGTCAGATCCAGATCGCGCGCCTGCACGGCAAGCGCTGCCTGGTGCAGGCGCTTGAGCGTTTCACCCTGCGGGTAGTCGCTGGCCTCGAAGCCCAGCCGGCCGCGCTTGTCGGCTTCGCAGCACAGCGCGATCTGCGCGATGCGTTCGGGCCGGCGGAACCCATCGCAGCGGCCGAGCAGCTCCAGCACGGTGGCATCGCGCAGCTCATCGATGCGGTGCACGTTGAGATGGTCGCGGCAGACGGCTTCGGCCAGCTGGCGGTGATCGACCGGCACCTTCAGGCGTTCGGCCACTCCACGCAGCGGGGCGACGCCACGCTGCTCATGCATGATGTGCCGCGGCCATTCGGCCGGTGGGGTCAGGCCTTTGCCGAGGTCGTGGGTCAGCGCGGCGAAGCCGATCAGGTCATCGCCCGGGGCCAGCTGCGCGGCCATGTCGCTGACCATTTCCTGGTGCACGCCGGTATCGACTTCCGGATGGAACTCCGCGCGCTGGGGCACACCGTACAGGGCCTCCAGCTCGGGCAGGATCGCACCCAGTGCCTGGGCGTCATGCAGGGTGCGCAGGAACGCGGACGGCCGCGCGGAGGCGAGGGCACGCCTCAGCTCCTGCCAGACGCGTTCGGGCACCAGCGCATCGAGCTCGCCACTGGCGGCGACCTCCCGCATCAGGGCCATCGTCTCGGCGGCGACGGTGAAGCCGAGGGGCGCAAAGCGCGCCATGAAGCGGGCCGCACGCAGCACCCGCAGGGGATCCTCGACGAAGGCCGGGCCGACGTGGCGCAGCACGCGCTGTTGGATATCACCCACGCCGCCATACGGATCCACCAACGCACCGGTGGCTTCATCGCAGGCGATCGCGTTGATGGTGAAATCGCGACGCTGCAGGTCCTCCTCCAGCGTCACAGCGGGATCGGCATCGACCACGAAGCCGCGGTAGCCGCGGCCGGACTTGCGCTCGGTGCGGGCCAGCGCATATTCCTCACCGGTATCCGGATGCAGGAACACCGGGAAATCGCGGCCCACGGCCTTGTACCCCTGCGCGTCCATCTGCGCCTGGGTGGCCCCGACCACGACCCAGTCGCGGTCGCCGGGTGGACACTGCAAGAGGCGGTCACGCACGGCGCCGCCCACCAGATAGATCTTCATGCGGCCATGATAATCGTCAGTCCGCTCAATCCCCGCCCTTGTCGGCGTTGGCCGCGCAGGCGAAGGTCTTGCGCTTGGCCTGCAGGCGGCCGTTCATGCGGTCGGTCACCGGCAGCGCGTCACCGTTCAAGCGCCAGTCGTAGATCACGCTGAAGGCCAGGATGCGCGCGACGTACTCGCGGGTTTCCTTGTAGCTGATCGTCTCGATCCAGATGTCCGGATCGAACCCCGGACGCTGCGACTGCCAGCGGGCGGTCGGGGTCGGGCCGGCGTTGTAGGCGGCAATGGTGACGTAGGGCAGGCCCTCGTACTTGTTCATCAGCTGGCGCAGGTAGGCCGTGCCGATGGCAATGTTGGTATCGGGGTCGTAGAGGCTGGCAGCGCCGCCGTAGTTGGTCAGGCCGATTGACTTGGCCACTGCCGCACCGGTGGCGGGCAGGACCTGCATCAGGCCCATGGCGTTGGCCGGTGAGCGGGCCTTCGGGTTGAAGATGCTCTCGGCGCGGATTTCCGCGGCCACCCAGGCCGGATCGATGGCATTGCGTGCGGACTCGCGGCGGATGCTGTCGTCGTGGTGCAGCGGGAAGCGCAGCGAATACAGGCGCTGCTCGTCCGGGGTCTTGCCGAGCGAGAACACCGCACGGTCGAACCAGCCGTTGTCGCGGGCGACTTCCACGGCGAGACGACGCTGTGTGTTGTCGTAACGGCTCAGCGCATCATTCCACTCGGCCACGGCCCAGCCCGCCCGTTCGATCTTGAACAGTTCCATCGCCCGCACGATCGCCGGGTCACGCGCGACCGCCGCCTGCGCCTGGGCGCTGTCGTTGGGTTCCCACGGGCACAGCGTGTAGTTCTGGCCGAGCTGGTCGGCCGCCAGGAAGCCATGGAAGGTGGCCGCGCGGGCGGCCTCACGGAAGGCCGCCTGCGCTTCGCTGCGTTTGCCGGTCTTGTCCAGCATGCGCGCTTCGAAGTAGCGCCAGCGCGAGTCGGCGCGCTGGGTCGGGCCCATCTTGCGGATCGCGGTCAGCGCCGCCGGCCAGTCGCCGCGCGACAGCGCTTCGCGCGCACGCCATTCGTGCAGACGCTCGTCATACGCCGATTCGGGCACCGCATTGAGGCGACGGGCGGAGTCCGGACCGTAGGAGGCCACCGTCCACAGCGCGATCTGGTACAGCACCTGCGCGCGCTGCGCGGCGCTCAGCTGCAGCGCGTCGGCGTACTGCGGCAGCTGCTGTTCGGTGGCCCCCGGGTCGGCCTTGGCCAGTTTAGCCAGGCCATCGGTGGCGATCCGCCGGCTGCGCTCATTGCGCGGCCAGTTCAGCGCGCTGGCATTGGGCTTGTCGACGAAGGCGGCATAGGTGTTGGCCAGGGCCAGATCGGCGGCCGGCAGCCCGCGCGCGGCACTGCGCATCACCGCCGGCTGCTGCTCATCGGCAGCGGCATCGATGCGTGCCCAGCGCAGCTCGGCGTTCATGCCGCCCTTGGCATCCAGCACCGCGAACACGGGGTCGCAGGCATCAGGCAAGGATTTGCCGGTGCTGCGCCAGATCGCCTGCGCCTCGCTGACCCACTGCGCGTCGGCCTTGCCGGTAGCCTGGCGTGCATTGAGCTGGGCGCAGCGCAGGCCGACGTTGGTCGTGTCGGTCCAGTTGGCCAGCAGGGTCGGCCAGTCCTGGCGCCGCGCCACCGCCGGCAGCCATACGTTGCGGAAGCTGGTGGCTACCGCCTGGCCGTTGTAGCGCTTCAGGAAATCCTGCGCCTGCACGTTGCTGACGGTATCGATGTTGCGCCGCAGATTGGCGAACTCCACCCAGCCATACAGCGGGTGCTTGCTCAGTGCCGCTGCCTGGGCAGGATCGAACTGGCCGCGCTCGGCATTGTCGATCACGGCCTTGAGCTGCGCGCGCTGGGCATCCAGGTTCTGGGCATCGGCCACCGGGCTGACCCCGGTGCAGGCCAGCAGGACGGTCGCGCTGAAGAAATAGAGGGGAAGTCGAGTCATGCGGAAAGCATAACGGGGGCCGGTGAAAGGCGGTGAGGGCAATCCGACTCGAGGATGAACGGGCGCCGCTGGGGCGGTCCATTCGCACACCGGTCCATCGCTCCACCGGTGACCAGGGACGTTGGAAACACGCGCCGCTCCAGACCCCATCGCATCGACGTGCGGCGGCGCATCTGGACGCCATGCCAACGACCCTCGACGGCTGCGCACTGAAGCCGATTCCGACGCGCTGGCCAGCGCAATCGCCGAGGTTCCCAGTCGTCACCAGAGTCCCGACATCACGCGGACGGCGTTCGCGCAGCAGCGGCACGACGACCGCCCCGGATGCCGTCAATATCCCTCGAAAACAGCAGCATGTGCGCTCGCACAGACCGCACACACGCTGCCCCATAGCCGCGCCCGCGCACAGTCGGCTTTGTCGATTCCCCGTGAAAGCGAGGCGCACGTCACTCCTTCACATTTACAGGTTGTTTACAAGGAGACACTGCCGCCATGCAGGGGGGAGCGGCAGTCCCGCCCAACGTTCCTTTGGAGAGAGAGCGAATGAACAACCTGCATCACCGCCCGTTGGCGGTCGCCGTATCGCTGTGCCTGCTGCTGGCTGCACCGGCCCTGGCCAGCGCGCAGGACGCGCCACGCAGTACGACGGATCTGGACCGGGTGGAAGTGACCGGCAGCCGTATCAAGCGGGCCGAAGTGGAAGGGCAGGTGCCGATCCAGACCCTGACCCGCACCGAGATCGAGCGCACCGGCCTGACCTCGATCGGCGACGTGCTGCAGCAGCTGACCGGCTCCGGCTCGGCGCTCAATGCGAAATTCAATTCCTCGGGCAACTTCGGCTTCCCACCCGATGGCAGTGGCGTGGGTGCGGGGTCGGCCCAGGTCGATCTGCGTCACCTGGGCGCCAAGCGCGTGCTGGTGCTGGTCGATGGCATCCGCTGGGTCAATGAATCTTCCGCGTCCGGCGTGGGCGCGGCGACCGATCTGAACACCATTCCGCTGGCCATCGTCGAGCGCATCGAAGTGCTCGAAGACGGCGCTTCATCACTGTATGGCTCCGACGCGATCGCCGGTGTGGTCAACATCATCACCCGCCGTGAATTCGACGGCGCGCAGGTGACGATGAACTATGGCGAGTACACCAAGGGCGATGGCACCCAGAAGGGCGTGGACCTGGCCTGGGGCACCAGCGGTGACCGCTACACCCTGTTCCTGGGGGCGAGCTGGACCAAGCAGGACCCGGTGTATGCGCGCGATCGCGAGCAGTCGCGCTTCCCGATTCCCGGCACCGGGCTGGCCTTCGGCAGTGGTGGCATTCCGCAGGGGCGCTTCAAGTTCGTCGATCCCACCACCGGGGCGGTACAGGACATCGTACCCAATACCGGCGTAAGCAGCCCGCGTTACGACGGCAGCGCCGGCTGCGACCGCAGTGATGATTATCACTGCTTCACCTCGGCCGACCGCTTCAACTTCGCCGAGTACAACCTGGTGCTCACCCCGTCCGAGCGGAAAGGCATCTTCGGCCAGTTCCGCTTCGATCTCACCGACGACATCCAGTGGTATATCAAGGCGCTTGGCAATCGCCGCGAGTCCACCAACCAGGCCGGTCCGGAGCCGCTGTTCTTCGGCCCCGATGGCGCCACCGGCAACCCGCTGGCCGACAACATCGTGGTCTCCGGCCTCAACCCGTACAACCCGTTCGGCTTCGATCTGGCCGCCTCGGGCAACATGAGCCTGATCGGCCGTCGCCCTGTTGAAGGCGGCGCACGCGTGTTCGAGCAGGAGGTCAACACCCAGTACTTCGCCACCGGCCTGGTCGGCCAGTTCCAGGCCGCGGATCGCAGCTGGTTCTGGGACCTCAACGGCATGTACAGCAAGAACAAGGCCGAGCAGACCAACTACGGCAGCTACGACATCTACAAGGTCAACATGGCGCTGGGCGATCCGGCGGTATGTGCGGCCACCCCCGGCTGCGTACCGCTGAACATTTTCGGTGGGGTCGGCTCGATCACCCCGGAGATGCTGCGCTGGATCCAGCCAGTAGTGCGTGACCGCAGCCAGAACGAGCTGAGCCTGTTCACCGCCAACCTGAGCAGCGAGCTGTTCACCCTGCCGGCGGGCCCGGTCTCGTTCGCCACCGGCTATGAGTACCGCAAGTACGAGGGCCGCTACGATCCGGATCCGCTGACCGTGATCGGCCACTACAACGGCGTGCCCTCGCTGCCGACCTCCGGTTCCTACGATGTCAACGAGGCCTACCTGGAGCTGAGCGTGCCGATCTTCGCCAAGAGCGCGCTCGGCGAAAAGCTCGACCTGAGCCTTGCGGGGCGCTACTCGGATTACTCCACGTTTGGTGGCGAGTTCACCCCGAAGTACGGCCTGCGCTGGCAGGTGACCAATGACTTCGTGCTGCGCACCAGCTACGCCGAAGGCTTCCGCGCACCGTCCATCGGCGAGCTGTATGGCTCGGCCGCGCGTGCCGATCTGCAGCTGTTCGATCCCTGCTCGGTCGGGCTGGGGGGCACGCCGCCGCGCGGCAGTGCCGCCAACTGTGCCGCACTCGGCGTGCCGGGCGGTTTCCAGCAGGCCAACTCGCAGATCTCGGTCACCACCGGCGGCAACGCGGAACTGGATCCGGAGCGCTCGCGCAGCTTCAGCGCCGGCTTCGTGTGGAGCCCGTGGTTCGGCAGCAACGCGTCCTGGTCGGAGCGCTTCGATGTCGAGGTGACGTTCTACCGCCACCACATCGAAGGCGCGATCCAGGCGATCAACGCGCAGACCCAGCTTGATCTGTGCGTGGACACGCTGGACCCGCTGTACTGCAGTGGCATCACGCGCGCCTCCACCGGGGCGGTCAGCAGCTTCAACAACCGGCTGACCAACCTGGGCTCGATCAAGACCGATGGCTGGGATGTGGATCTGTTCTGGACCCTGCCGCAGACGGAGATCGGGCAGTTCAAGCTCGGTTGGCAGAACACCTTCGTCGGCCGCTATGAGGCGTTGGGGGCCGCCGGGCAGAAGCAGCCGCAGGAGCCGGGTGTGGAAGTGGCCGACAGCTCGATCCCGGAGTGGACCAGCAATGCTACGCTGAGCTGGAACCTGTCCAACTGGAACGCCTCCTGGACGGTGCGCCACATCTCCAAGCTCACCGAGGCGTGCGGCGATGTGGCCGCCTTCCCGATCTGCAGCAACCAGGCCGAAGGCACCAACGAACTGTCGGCCACCACCTTCCACGACATGCAGGTGGGCTACAAGATCGACTGGATGAAGGGGCTGCAGCTCAGCGCCGGCCTGAACAACGTGTTCGACAAGGATCCGCCGATCTGCCTGTCGTGCTCGCTCAACGGCTATGACGCCTCGACCTACGACATCCCGCGCGGGCGCTACTGGTACGTGCGCGCGGACCTGCGGTTCTGATCGCGGGCTGATGCGGAGGTGACACACCGGGGCGCCGTGAGGGCGCCCCGGTGCGTTCCGGGCGGACAACCCGGTTGCGAGGACCGGCCATCTCGCGAGTCCGGCCTGCCGATGCTGTTTCCGTCAGGCATCATTGCGCTGCCGGCCAGCGGCCGGCACTACCTCTCTCTCGAACTGTATTGCCATGAACCTGCATACTTGGTGGATCTTCGCCGTGACCGTGTTCGTCCTGTGCGGCACGCCCGGCCCGAACATGCTGCACGTGATGACCCGCAGCGTGCGCGTCGGCTTCCGCCGCAGCATCGCCGCCATGGCCGGCTGCCTGACCGCGCTGGTACTGGCCCTGGCGATCTCCGCCGCCGGGCTGGGCGCGGTGCTCAAGGCCTCGCCGATGGTGTTCGACGTGCTGCGCTACGCCGGCGTGGCGTACCTGGTGTACCTGGGGATCAAGGCCTGGCGCGGCGGTGATGCGCCGATCGACGTCGGCAGCACCTCGGCGCTGGTGCCCAGTTCACGCACCGTGCTGTTCCGCGATGGATTCATCATCGGCATCAGCAACCCGAAGCTGCTGCTGTTCGCCTCGGCGTTCCTGCCGCAGTTCGTCGATCTCACCCAGCCGCAGCTGCCGCAGTTCGTGATCCTGGTGGGCACCTTCGCGGTGATGGAGATGTTCTGGTACGGGGTGTACGCCGCCGGCGGCCGCGGGCTGGCCGGTTATCTGGCCAAGCCGGGGCTGCGCAAGGTGTTCGACCGCGTGGTCGGCACGATCTTCATCGGGTTCGGGTTGGCGCTGCTGCGCGCCAGGCCGTAGTGCCGGCCGCTGGCCGGCAACCAGGCAGGACTTTCATCGTTCATGAGGCTGCCGGCCAGCGG
>NZ_JASCOO010000127.1:0-10145 GCF_029959485.1 Stenotrophomonas sp. PS02301 | reverse complement strand
GCACTACCGCATGCGCTCCCCGTAGCCTGGCTGCATCACTCCCGCCATCACCGGTAGTGCCGGCCGCTGGCCGGCATCACCCTTCCAGCGCCTGCAGATACGTCTGCCGCCAATGATTGATGTCGTAGGTGCGCAGGTGATCCATCATCGCCTGCCAGCGCTCCACGCGCTTCTTCAGCGGCATCGTCGCCGCGGTGGCGATGGCGTCCGCCACGCCATCCAGGTCATGCGGATTGACCAGCAGCGCCTGCTTCAACTCATCGGCGGCACCGGCCAGCAATGACAGCACCAGCACGCCCGGGTTCTCCGGGTCCTGCGAGGCCACGTACTCCTTGGCGACCAGGTTCATGCCGTCGCGCAGCGGCGTCACCAGGCCCACCGCCGCTGCCCGGTAGAAGCCGGTGAGCGTGGCATGGGTGAAGTTCTGGTTGACGTAGCGCAGCGGGGTCCAGTCCGGCGCGGCATGCCCGCCGTTGATGTGCCCGGCGATCTGTTCCAGCTGGCTGCGCAGCTGGCGGTACTCGGTGACATCCCCGCGCGAGACCGGGGCGATCTGCAGATAGGTCAACGAGCCGTGCTGGTCCGGATGACGTTCCAGATACCGTTCGAACCCCTGGAAGCGCTCGGGCAGGCCCTTGGAGTAGTCCAGCCGATCCACGCCGATCGCGAGCTGACGATTGCGCAGGCTCCCGCGCAGGTCCTTGACCGCCGGTTTGTTCGCCCCCGCCTTGGCCTGGCGGGCGATGAAGTCGGTATCGATACCGATCGGGAAGGCGGCAGCGCGGAAACGCCGGCCGCCGGGTGCCTCCAGTTCGCCATCGGGCAGCACGCGGCCACCACCGAACAGACGCACATAGGACTGGAATCGGTCCGCATCGCGCTGGGTCTGGAAGCCGACCAGGTCGTAGGCATACAGGCTGGAGAACAGCCGCAGGTGGTCCGGCATCGCCTGCAGCAGATCGGCCGAGGGCATCGGCACGTGCAGGAAGAACCCGATCCGGCAGCCGATGCCACGCTCGCGCAGCAGCGAGGCCAGCGGGATCAGGTGGTAATCGTGGATCCAGACAATGTCGTCCTCGCGCAGCAGCGGCGCGAGCTTCTCGGCGAACAGCGCGTTGACGCGGCGATAGGTCTCGCGCGTGGCGCGGTCGTAGTCGACCAGGTCCAGCCGGAAGTGGAGCAGCGGCCACAGCGTGCGGTTGGCGAAGCCGTTGTAGTAGCCATCCACGTCGCGCTTGTTGAGGTCCATGGTGACGTAGCGGATGTCTCCGTCCACCTGCTCATGCAGGGTGCCGCTGTTGTCGCGCACGGATTTGCCGCTCCAGCCGAACCACAGGCCGCCACGCTCCTTCAGCGCGGCGAGCAGGCCGACCGCCAGGCCGCCGGCGCGGGATTCACCGGGGACGGCGACCCGGTTGGACACGACGACCAGGCGGCTCATGACGCCTCCTGCCAGCTGCGCGACAGGCGCATGGCAGCGGTGATCAGGCCCACGTGCGAGTAAGTCTGCGGGAAGTTGCCCCACGCCTCGCCGTTGTCGAACGCCAGATCCTCCGAGAGCAGGCCCAGATGGTTGCGGCGCTCCAGCAGGGTTTCAAACATCTCGCGTGCTTCGTCCAGGCGACCGATCGCGGCGAGCGCGTCGATGTACCAGAACGTGCAGATGGTGAAGCTGGTTTCCGGCTCGCCGAAATCATCCGGCGCGACGTAGCGATACAGCGCGTTGCCGTGCTTGAGATCGCGGCCGATCGCCTCGACCGTGGCGACGAAGCGCGCATCGGTGGCCTCGATGAAGCCGATATCGGCCAGCAGCAGCAACGACGCATCCAGGCGATGGCCGCCGAAGGTATCGGTGAAGTGGCCGAGTGCTTCGCTCCACGAGTCGCGCATGATGCGCGCATGGATGATGTCGGCGCGCTCGCGCCAATAGGTGGCGCGGTCATCCAGTTTCAATCGCACGGCGATCTTGCACAGGCGGTCACACGCGGCCCAGCACATCGCACTGGTGTAGGTGTGCACTTCGGTGCGGCCGCGGAATTCCCACAGCCCGGCATCGGGTACGTCGTGCAGGGTGAAGGCCTGCTCGCCGAGCGGCTCCAGCCGCGCGAAGGTGTGCGCATCGCCCGGGTCCTGCAGGCGGCGATCGAAGAACAGCTGGGTGGAGGCGAGCACCACGCTGCCGTACACGTCGTGCTGGCGCTGCACCCAGGCCAGGTTGCCGCGCCGCACCGGGCCCATCCCGCGGTAGCCGGAGAGCGAGGGCACTTCGCTCTCTTCCAGCTTGGCCTCGAAGCTGATGCCATACAGCGGCTGCAGACTGCCATCGGCGGTGGCCAGGTTGAAGATGTAGCCCAGGAACTGCTCCATCGTGCGGGTCGCACCGAGGCGGTTGAGCGTACGCACCACGAAGGCGGCATCGCGCAGCCAGCAGTAGCGGTAATCCCAGTTGCGGATGCTGCCGGGCGCTTCCGGAATGGAGGTGGTCATCGCGGCGATGATCGCGCCGCTGTCCTCGTACTGGCACAGCTTCAGCGTGATCGCGCTGCGGATCACCGCGTCCTGCCATTCCAGCGGGATCGACAGATAGCGCACCCATTCGCGCCAGTAGTCACGCGTGCGCTGCAAGGACTCCTGCACGTAGCCGCTGAGCGAACGGTTCAGCGATTCGTCCACGCCGAGCACCAGGTGCACCGGGTGGTTGAGCACGAACGGCAGGCCATCGCGGACGAAACGCAGCGGCACATCGGTGGTCAGGCGCAGCACATGGTCGGGCAGTACCCAGCGGATGTGGTTGCTGCCCCACGTGGCATCCGGGACGCGGGCACCCCAGTCGGCCAGCGGCCGCGCGCGCACGATGATGCGTGGGTTGCCGGACAGTGGCCGCACCTGGCGGATCAGGCTGACCGGCCGGTAGAAGCGGTCGTTCTGGCGCCAGCGCGGCGCGAAATCGATGATTTCCAGCGCACCGCCGTGCTTGTCGCGCAGCACGGTGCGCAGGATGGCGGTGTTGGTCAGGTAGCTCTGTTCGCTGTCGACCATGTCCTCCAGCTCGATGCCGAAGTCACCGCCGTCCTGTTGATTGGGGCCGAGCAGGGCGCAGAAGGTCGGGTCGCCGTCGAAGGTCGGCAGGCAGCTCCAGACGACGCGCGCGTGTTTGTCGATCAGCGCGCCGAAGCTGCCATTGCCGACCACGCCCAGATTCAGATCGGGTTCGCTCATGATGCAGGAAGTCTCGTGTCATGCCGCGGTGGCACACCGGTGGGGGAGACCTGCGCGCGGCGTCAGGGGGCCTTGGGGTCAAGGCATCAGTAGGCATTCTCGCGAAGCCAGGCGTGCACGCTGCGTATCGTCGGCAGCGCGAACACCGCATCGCTGGGCTCGCGTGCACCGACCAGCACGCTCCAGCCGTGCAGGTCGTTGGCCGCGCCGAAGCCGAATTCATCGGTGAGGTCATCGCCGACGAACACCGGCATGCGATCGCGGAACGGCGGCTGCAGCATCAGCTGCCGCATCGCACGGCCTTTGTCGCTGCCTTCGGGGAGGAACTCGATGACATGGTCACCGGGCTGCAGCCGGTAGCCGCCATGGCCCCGGATATGCCGTTCAGCGAAGGCACGCACATCGTTGGCGGCGTGCGGTGCCCCGCGCCAGTGCAGGGCCAGGCTGCGGCCTTTGTCCTCCACCAGTACGCCGGGATAGCCATGCGCGAAACGCATCGCCTGCTGGTGCAGGGCATGCAGCCACTCGCTGGTATCGGCGGAAGGATCGCTGCTCTGCGCGCGCTGCTCATGGTTGCGCAGCTCGTGGCCGTGCAGGCCGGCCGCGGGCAGGCTCAAGGGGGCGAAGAGTTTGTCCAGCTGTGCCAGGGGGCGCCCGCTGATCAGCGCGACCGCGCCATCCAGCCGGTCGCTGATGCGCCCGATCGCTTCACGCACATCGGGCAGCAGCGCGACCGACTCGGGGTCGTCCGCGAATTCGATAAGGGTGCCATCCACGTCCAGGAACAGCGCACAGGCATCGTCCAGCAGCGGCGGCGGCGGACGTTGGGGGAAGTCGTTGGCCATGGTGACCAACATGCCAGCGTGGGTGTGATCGTCAGGTCATGGCATCACGTCACGCGTCTTCCCCGTTCACCGCCGGTAGAGCCGACCATGGGTCGGCTGCACCCCCCGTCAGAACGTATACCGCACGCGCCCATAGTAGTACGCACCATTGCTGCCGATCGGTGACAGCACGTCGTACGGCAGGTTGCCGAAGTAGTAGATGTCATCGTTGGACAGATCCGAATAGTTGTCGGTCAGGTTCTGCCCACCCAGCGCCACGCTCCACTGCGGGGTGATCTTGTACTCCACTTCGGCATCCAGCTGCCACTCGGCGCCGTAGGTCTGGCGCGGGATGTAGCCATCACCGAAGTTGAACACGCGGGTCACGCTGCCGTAGCGGCTCAGGCGGCTGGTGAGCGACCACTGGTCATTGGCCCAGCTGGCGGCCAGCGCGGCGCGGGTGCGCGGGGTGGCATCGGTCAGCGTATTGGTCTCTTCCACGCCGAACAGCACGTAGTCCGGATCCAGCGCGAGCAGGCCCGGTGGCGTGGCGAGCACGTTCTTCAACGTGGTCTTGGTATAGGCGTAGGTGCCGGTCAGTACCAGCTCGCCATCCCCCAGCGACTGCCGCCAGTTGCTCACCAGTTCCGCGCCGCGGGTGCGGGTGTCGGCGGCATTGACGAAGAAGCTGGCGCTCTGCAGGCCGGCCACGCCGAACTGCTGCTGCACGTAGTCGGTCAGCGCATCACCGGTGATGCTTTCCGACAGCGCGATGCGGTCATCGATATCGATCTGGAAGAAGTCCAGCGAGACATCGAAATGCTCACCGATGCGGCTGGTGAAGCCCAGGCTGGTGTTGAGCGACTTCTCCGGCTTCAGATCGGTGGCGCCGAGGCCGCGCGCGATCGGATTGTTGACCGACAGCACGCGGCCCTGCACCAGTTGGCCGGCGGCGTTGTAACCGGTTGAGGTGGACTCGTAGCCGATCTGCGCCAGCGACGGGGCACGGAAGTTGTTGGAGATCGCACCGCGCAGCGCGAAGGCCGGGGTGAATTCATAGCGCAGGCCGAGCTTGCCGGTGAGCTCGCCGCCGAAGTCGTCGCTGTGCTCGTAGCGCGCCGCCAGATCGCTGGAGAAATGCTCGCCGAACTGGCTGGACAGGCTGGCGTAGGCGCTGGCCACATCGCGCGACAGCGAGGTGGCATCCTGCGGAGTCAGGCCGCCGCCGGCCTGCGAGCCGGTCGGGCGATCCGTGAACGGGCCGGCAGCATAGCTGCTCGGGTCGCCCGGGCGGGTCTGGTAATGGTCGCGGCGCGCTTCCAGACCCAGGCCCAGGCTGTGGGTGATGCTGTCGCCCTGCGAGAACACGCGGCCGAGGTCGACGTTCGCCACCGTCAGCTCGTTGCGGTAATCACCGGTCTTGAACCGGGTCGGGCTGGTCGGGCCCAGCGAGGCGTTCAGCGAGTTGCGCAGGCGGTAGGTGAACGTGTTGACGCCGTAATCCAGGCTGGCATCGTAGTTCCACTCGCCCCACTGGCCCTTCGCGCCGGCCACGGCCTGCACGTCGCGGTTCTCGCCTTCGGAAATCGGGCGGTAGCCGTTCGGGTAGATCTGCGCCCAGTTGGCGTCGCTGTCCGGGTAGCGGAAGTAGTTCGCGCCTTCGCTGTCGCGCTGGTTGAAGGTGGCGAAGCTGTAGAACGTGGAGGTCTCACCAAACGGCAGCTGCGCGTTGTACCAGGCGTTGAGATCCTTGGTCTTGCCATCGCCGAGCTCGTAGTTGCGCTTGCCTTGCAGGGCCAGGTTGGTCGGGGTCTGGTCCCACGGCGGGATCTGGTCGAAGCCGGCGCGGTTGGTGCCCTCGTGGTTCTTCAGTTCCAGGCCGACACGCAGGAAGCCGCCGTTGTCGCCCAGCGCAGTGCCGACCTTGGCGCTGGCGTAGCTGGTCTGGCCATCGGTGAGGGTGCGGTCGATCGGCTTGAGATCGGTGTGGTTGGCGCCGAAGCTGGCTTCGAACGCGCCACCTTCCGGGGCGTCATCGAGGATCACGTTGATCACGCCGGCCACCGCATCCGAGCCATACAACGCGCCGGCGCCATCGCGCAGCACCTCGATGCGCTTGATCGCGCTGACCGGGATCGCGTTGAAGTCGACCGGGGTGGTGCCCTTGCCGATCTTGCTGTCGGTGTTGACCAGCGCGCTGCTGTGGCGGCGCTTGCCGTTGACCAGCACCAGCACCTGATCGGGCGAGAGCCCGCGCAGCTGGGCGGCACGGATGTGGTCGGCACCGCCGGAGTTGGACTGGCGCGGGAAGTTGAACGAGGGCAGCAGCGCCTGCAGCGCGCTGCCCAGTTCGCCATTGACCACACCGGCCTTGCGGATGTCCTCGGCGGTGAGCACGTCCACCGGCGAGGTGGATTCCAGCACGGTCCGGTCCACGGCGCGGGTGCCGGTGACGATCACGGTGTCCAGCGTTTTGGCGGTGGTCGGCGCGTCCTGCGCAAGTACGTCCTGGGCCAGCAGGGGGGAGGAGAGGACGAGCGCGATGGCAAGGCCAAGGCGCGACGCGGACGGACGGGACATGCGGACTCCAGCAGAACGACGAGGGGGAGGAACGGGGGGAGGGGGGACGGGTGGTGCGACCCATGGCCGGCACTACCAATCCATCCGGATGAAGCGATATATTATCTTCGCGTGATGTCCCTGTGTGATGCAAGTCCCATCGGGGTGGTTATCAGCAGATAGCCGTTGGCGATCTGCGCCGGACCCGGATGTCCGGCACGCTCCTTCCCCTGCCTGTCCCTGTGTTCCGGAGAGTTGTCCATGTCGTTCCGCGCCATTCTGTTTGCCCTGGTCCTGGCCACCAGCGGCTGTGCCACCGCCGCCCCGGCCGCCACGCCGACCCCGCCCGCCACTGCCACGGCCACCCTGCAGGGCGACGCCGCGCGCCCGGATGCCGCCGCCGGCTGGGTCCGCAGCGAGCTCTATTTCGGCGTGGGCGAAGAAACCGGCGTGGCCGACCGCCCGCAGACCGAGGGCATCAGTGACGCGCAGTGGCGCGCCTTCCTCGACAAGCAAGTCACGCCGCGCTTCCCGGACGGCCTGACCGTGTTCGACGCCTACGGCCAGTGGCTGTTCCGCGGTGCGCCCGAGCCGAACCGCCTGCGCACCAAGGTGCTGGTGGTCCTGCACGAGAACACCCCGCAGCGCCGCGCCGGCATCGAAGCGATCCGCCTGGCGTGGAAGCAGGCCACCGGGCACCAATCGGTGCTGTGGGCCCAGCAGGCGGTTGAAGTATCGTTCTGATCCAGGGCGCCGCCGTGGCGCTGCACGGAGCGATGATGAAACACAGGGATGCGATGCTGGCCGCGCTGTTGATGGGCCTGGCGGTGACGTGCGCGCACGCGCAGGATGCCGACCCGGCCCGGCTTCAGCTCGAGGTGGCTGCCGGCGTGCAGGTGCAGGCGACGCTGCAGGACGACGGCGGCATTGCCGTCGTACTGGCACCGTCGGGCAAGCGTCAGGTGCTGCCGGGGGTGACCGACGCGGACGGCAACGCACGCCTGTCCGCCGAGGACGTCGATTTCGATGGCCGCCCGGAGCTGGTCGCGCGCGCCGCGGTCGGCATGGTCAACGAAGCGGTCGCGGTCTACCGCTACGTTCCAGCGCGACAGGAACTGGTGGCGCTGGCGCCCATCCCGAACGACCGCGCGCAATGCGGTGACCTGATGGGTCTGACCGTGGAGGAAGACAACCGCACCCTGAGCAGCAGCTGCCGCAGCGGGCCGATGTGGTACGTGGATCAGTACCGCTACGACGGCGGTCGCCTGTACCTGTACCGCGCCGAGCGCCTGCTGATGCTCGACGATGTACTCGAGCCTTACGTGTTCGTGAAGCAGACCGCCGACAGCGGTCCGCTGGCGGTCTGGAGTACCTTCGATCCTGACGGCAACGTGCTGGAGACGGCCATCGGCGATGGCCTGGAGGCACCGCGCGCCGGTTCGCCGCTGCTGCGCGTTTCCGGCCATGTGAGGGTGGCGCGGCTGCCCTTGTACAGCCAGCCCGGTGATGCCACGACCAAGCGGTATCTGGTGCGCGATGACCGCGTGGAACTGCTGGATGAGCGCGATGGGTGGGTGCAGGTGCGTTATGACAATCCCACACGCGGCGCGGTGCTGGGCTGGGTGAACACGCAGCCGTGATCGCGCGCTGCCACGGGTAAACCCACATGAGTGTCACTTGCCCGGGACTAGGCTGACGCTTCCCCCTCGTCGTGGAAGCATGTCATGAGCAAGCGCGTTGCCGAGATCGTGGTTGAAACCCTGCAGGCCGCCGGTGTCCGTCACTGTTACGGCATCGTCGGCGATACCCTCAATTACGTCACCGATGCCATCCACCACAGCGAGATCGAGTGGGTGCACATGCGGCATGAGGAAGTGGCTGCGTTTGCCGCCGGTGCCGAGTCGTTGATCAGCGGGCAGCTCACCGCCTGCGCCGGCTCGTGCGGCCCCGGTGGCCTGCACTTCATCAACGGCGTGTTCGAGACCAACCGCAACCGCGCGCCGATGGTGTTGATCGCCAGCCAGGTGGTCACCGCCGAGCTGGGCATGGAGTTTCCGCAGGAAGTCGATTTCAAGGCGGTGTACAGCAGCTGCAGCGTGTTCTGCGAACAGGTACAGAGCGCCGAGCAGGCGCGCCGCGTGGTGACCCTTGCCTGCCAGGCCGCCATCAGCCGCCGCGGGGTGGCGGTGGTGATCCTGCCCGCCGACATCAGCGAAGCCGAGGTCAAGCACGATGTGCCGTTCTCGGTGCACTACACCCAGCCGGTACTGCGCCCCTCGGACGATGAACTGCAGCGCATCGCCGCGCTGATCGGCGAGGGCAAGCGGATCGGCATCTATGCCGGTGCCGGTTGCGAGGATGCACACGATGCGCTGGTCGCCCTCGGGGCCAGGCTCAAGGCGCCGATCGCGCATACCTCGCGCGCGAAGGATTTCGTGGAGTACGACAACCCGTACAACATGGGCATGACCGGCATCTTCGGCATCGAGTCCGGGTACCACACGCTGATGGCCTGCGACACGTTGCTGCTGCTCGGCGCGGACTTCGCCTGGGGCCAGTACTACCCGGACAAGGCGACCCTCATCCAGGTGGATCGCGATGGCAGCCATCTTGGCCGCCGGCACCCGGTGAACCTCGGCGTGGTGGGCGATATCGGCCCGACCCTGAAGGCGCTGCTGCCGTTGCTGCCCGAGCGCGAGGACCGCAGCTTCCTGGACGAATGCCTGGAGCACCGCGAGAAGGCGCTCGCCACGCGCGCCAAGGAAGAGCAGCCGGGCGAGGGTGAGCTGATCCACCCGCAGCACCTGACCGCGCTGATCGACCGCCACGCTGCGGACGATGCGTTGTTCACCGCCGACGGTGGCTCGCCGATGGTCTGGATCCTGCGCCATATCCGCGTCAATGGCCGCCGCCGCACGCTGACCAGCCTGCTGCACGGCACGATGGCCAACGCGATGCCGCAGGCGCTGGGCCTGCAGAAGGCCTACCCGGGCCGGCAGGTGATCTCGCTGTCCGGTGACGGTGGCCTGGCGATGCTGCTCGGCGATCTGCTCACCGCGGTGCAGGAAAACCTGCCGATCAAGGTGGTGGTCTACAACAACAGCTCGTTGAACTTCGTGGAGCTGGAGCAGAAGGTCGAAGGCCTGCTGGACAACTACACCGACCTGAAGAACCCCGATTTCGGCCGCCTGGCCGAGGTGATCGGCTTCTACGGGCGCACGGTCACCCGCTCGGAAGACCTGGAGCAGGCCGTCCAGGACATCCTGGCCCATCCCGGCCCGGCGCTGCTGGACGTGCACACCAGCCCGACCGAACTGGTGATGCCGCCGCAGGTGGAGGCCAAGCAGGTGGCCGGAACTGCCCTGTACGCGGCCAAGGCGCTGCTGAGCGGGCGGGTCGGGGATGTGAGGGACCTGCTGGCCAACAACTTCCTCAACAAGCCCTGATCCCCACGCGGTCCGGTAATGCCGGCCGCTGGCCGGCATCCTCAGGATGCTCCAGGCAATGGCGGGAGCCGGCCAGCGGCCGGCACTACCGCGCGGG
>NZ_JASCOO010000126.1:0-10417 GCF_029959485.1 Stenotrophomonas sp. PS02301 | reverse complement strand
CCCCGGCGCAGGGCCGGGGAACGCCGTGCCGGTCAGTCGACCGAGATGCCGGCCAGGCGCTGCAGCGCCTCGGCGTACTTGGCGCGGGTGCGCTCGATGATCTCGGCCGGGATGCTTGGGCCCGGGGCGGTCTTGCCCCAGTCCAGCGTCTCCAGGTAGTCGCGGACGAACTGCTTGTCGTAGCTCGGCGGGCTGGTGCCCACCTCGTACTCGTCGGCCGGCCAGTAGCGCGAGGAATCCGGGGTCAGCATCTCGTCCATGATGTACAGACGGCCATCGGCATCGGTACCGAACTCGAACTTGGTGTCGGCCAGAATGATGCCGCGCTCGCGGGCGTAATCGGCGGCGAAGGCATAGATACGCAGGGTGGCATCGCGCACGCGCTCGGCCAGGTCCGCACCGACCGCCTTCACCATCGCATCGAAATCGATGTTCTCGTCATGGTCGCCGACGGCGGCCTTGGTCGAGGGGGTGAAGATCGGTTCGGGCAGCTGTTCGGCCTGGCGCAGGCCATCCGGCAGCTCGATGCCGCTGATCTTGCCGGTGCGCTGGTAGTCCTTCCAGCCGCTGCCGATCAGGTAGCCGCGGGCGATCGCCTCGACCGGAACCGGCTTGAGCTTGCGGGTGACCACCGCGCGCTTGGCGTACAGGGCCGGATCGACACCTTCGGGCAGCACGCTGGCGACATCGATGCCGGTCAGGTGGTTGGGCATCAGGTGCGCGGTCTTGGCGAACCAGAAGTTCGAGACCTGGCAGAGCATTTCGCCCTTGCCGGGGATCGGATCGGGGAGCACCACGTCGAAGGCTGACAGACGGTCGGTGGCGACCATCAGCAGGTAGTCCCCCGGCGGAGTGCCGGCGGGGAGCCGGTCGCGCGGAATGTCGAAAACATCACGCACCTTGCCGCGATGGCGCAAGGGCAGGCCGGGGAGATCGGATTGCAACAACGTGGTCGGCACGGGCACTCCTGAGGCTTCGTCATGACAGCTGTCCAGGGGACCCGGAGGGCCCGCACAGACAGCGGGCGGCCTAGTGTAAAGCGGGTTGGGCCCGCTGTGACGTAAAATGAGGATCCTTTGTCGCCTTGGCTGCCCAGACCACCATGCGCTGGTACGGAAAACTGCTCGGATTCATCGCTGGCGCCCTGCTGTGCAGGCCCAATCCGCTGTTCGGGGCCGCGTTCGGGCTGTTGCTGGGGCATGCCTTCGATGCCGACTGGTTCCGGCTGAACAGCGAGAACCCCTACCGCGAGCTGGGGCTGACCTCCGAGGCGACCGATGCCGAGATCGACCTGGCCTACCGCCGGCTGATGTCCCAGTACCACCCGGACAAGGTGGTCGGCGCTGCCCCGGAGCTGCGCCAGCAGGCCGAGCGCAAGTCGCGCCAGCTCAATGCCGCCTACGACCGCATCAAGACCCTGCGCAAGCGCTGAGTCCGCGCGGCGCCCCCTTTCAACCTCCTGAAGGCCCCGGCCATGTCCAACTGCATCATTGCTCCCTCCATTCTGTCCGCCGATTTCGCCCGCCTGGGCGAGGAAGTGGACAACGTGCTCGCGGCCGGCGCCGACTGGGTGCATTTCGATGTGATGGACAACCATTACGTGCCGAACCTGACCATCGGCCCGCTGGTCTGCCAGGCGCTGCGCAAGCACGGCGTGACCGCGCCGATCGACGTGCATCTGATGGTGGAGCCGGTGGACCGGATCATTCCGGATTTCGCCGAGGCCGGCGCGACGTACATCAGCTTCCATCCGGAGGCGAGCCGCCACGTGCACCGCACGATCCAGCTGATCCGTTCGCTGGGCTGCAAGCCGGGCGTGGTGCTCAATCCGGCCACGCCGGTGGACATCCTGGACTGGGTGCTCGATGACCTGGACCTGGTGCTGGTGATGTCGGTCAATCCGGGCTTCGGCGGCCAGGCGTTCATTCCCTCGGCGCTGGACAAGGTGCGCGCGATCCGCAAGAAGATCGATGCCAGTGGCAAGGACATCCGCCTGGAGATCGACGGCGGGGTGAAGGCCGACAACATCGGCGCCATCGCGGCGGCCGGTGCGGATGCGTTCGTGGCCGGCTCGGCGATCTTCAATGCGAAGACCAGCTACCAGGACATCATCGCGCAGATGCGCGGCAACGTCGCCGCGGCGCGGGGCTGAGCCATGGGCTCGGTGGCTGCCGTGACCATCCGCGTGGCCACCGCCGAGGATGCGGGGCTGATCCTGCGCTTCATCCGCGAGTTGGCGATCTACGAGAAGGCCGCGTCGTCGGTGCAGACCGACGAAGCGGGCATCCGCGCGAGTCTGTTCGGGCCGGCGGCGAAGGCGCACGCGCTGATCTGCGAGGCCGACGGCGTGGCGATCGGGTATGCGGTGTATTTCTACAACTACTCGACGTGGCTGGGCCGTAACGGGATCTATCTGGAAGATCTGTACGTGAGTCCGGAGCGCCGCGGCAGCGGTGCCGGCAAGGCGCTGCTGCAGCACATCGCACGTATCGCGGTGGCGGAAAACTGCGGGCGGTTCGAGTGGTCGGTGCTGGACTGGAATGCACCGGCGATACAGTTCTACGCGGCCGCAGGGGCGAAGCCGCAGAGCGAGTGGACGGTGTACCGGATGGAAGGCGAGGCGTTGCGGGCGTTTGCCGCAGGCTGAGCTGTCCTCAAAAAAAAACCGCACCATTGCTGATGCGGCCCTGGGAATAGCGGGAGGCTGATCCTGCCTCCATCTATCTTCCTTGCTATGGCCTTTCATTCTCCGGGCCATCGGTGACGCTTTGATGACGTTCACCGGCGGCCACGCCGTCCGCTGCTAGCCTTCGCTTCCCCACTCCCTGGAAGTACCGCATGAGCCGTCCCCATTGGCGTTTGATCCTCAACGGCAAGGCCACCGGCAATGAGGATGTGCGCGAGGCGGTGGCCGCGCTGCGTGAGCGCGGGGTGCAGCTGGAGGTGCGGGTGACCTGGGAATCGGGCGATGCCGAGCGCTATGTGGCCGAAGCCATCGCGCATGGGGTCGACACGATCATCGCGGCCGGCGGCGACGGCACCCTCAGTGAGGTGGCCGAGACACTGGCCCACCGGGAAGAGGGGGCCGATGCATTGCCGTCGCTGGGGCTGCTGCCGCTGGGCACGGCCAATGATTTCGCCACCGCGGCGGAGATTCCCGATGCACCGCTGGCGGCGCTGGAGCTGATCACGCACGCCCCGGCACGCCCGGTCGACCTGCTGCGCATCGATGCCGATGGCAAGGTGTGGTGGTGCGCGAACGTGGCCAGTGGCGGTTTCGGCACCGAGGTCACGGTGGAGACCGATGAGGGCTTGAAGAAGGTGCTCGGTGGGCTGGCCTACCTGGTCACGGGGGTATCGCGGCTGGGGCGGATCGATCCGATCCAGGCACGGGTCCGGGCGCCGGGGTTCGAATGGGCCGGTGGTTTCATCGCACTCGGCGTGGGCAATGGCCGTCAGGCCGGCGGCGGGCAGGTGCTGTGCCCGGAAGCGTTGATCGACGATGGTCTGCTCGATATCACGGTGATCCCCGAGTTGAGCGGGGAGGTCGCCTCCACCTTTGCCGCGCTGGTCAAGGGCGGCAAGCGCGGCGCGCTGGAGCAGGTGGCCGAGCGTGTGCAGGCGCCGTGGGTGGAGATCGAGGCCGACGTGCCGCTGACGCTCAATCTGGATGGCGAACCGGTCCAGGCCCGGCACTTCCGCATCGACTGCGTGCCGGGCCGGGTCAACCTGCATGTGGCGCTGGACAGCCCGCTGCTGTCGCGGGGCTGATGCCATGGGCGGCGCCGGGTTCCATCCGGTGCCGCCAATGCGGTACAGTCGCCGGGTGTCCATTCTGACGACCCCGCATACCCTTTCTTCCGCTCGCCGTTGGTGGCGATGGTGGCCTGTTGCCGTCGTCCGTCCCGCCACCGCCGTTTCCCGGAAGGAAAGTCGTCTTGATTACGCTCGAGCAGTTCCAGCAGCAGGCCGCTGAAGGCCACACCCGCATCCCCGTCGTCCGTGAAGTGCTGTCCGACCTGGACACGCCGCTGTCGGTCTATCTGAAGCTCGCCGACGGCCCGCATACCTATCTGTTTGAATCGGTCGAGGGCGGCGAACGCTTCGGGCGCTATTCCATCATCGGCCTGCCGGCACGCCGGGTGTATGCCTTCCACGGCCATACCCTGACCATCAGCGAGTCCGGCGCCGTGGTGGAAACCCGCGAGGTCGCCGACCCGTTCACCGAGGTCGAGGCGCTGCGCAGCGCCCACTCGGTGCCCAAGCTGGCGGGTCTACCGGGCTTCACCGGTGGCCTGGTCGGCTGGTTCGGCTTCGAGTGCATCGGCTATATCGAACCGCGCCTGGCACCGCCGCGTGGCCGCGATGAGCTGGGCACGCCGGACATCCTGCTGCTGCACTCCGAAGAACTGGCGGTGTTCGACAATCTCAAGGGCCGTCTGTACCTGATCGTGCATGCCGATCCGGGTCAGCCCGGTGCATGGGAGGACGCCCAGGCCAACCTGGATGCGCTGGTCGCCAAGCTGCGCGCCCCCGGCGCCGGCTACCCCGCGCCGATCACACGCGATGTGCTGGACGAGAACGATTTCGTCTCCGGCTTCACCCGCGAAGGCTTCATTGCCGCGGTCGACAAATCCAAGGAATACATCCGCGCCGGCGACATCTTCCAGGTCGTGCTGAGCCAGCGCCTGAGCGTGCCGTTCAAGGCGCGCCCGGTGGATGTGTACCGCGCGCTGCGTGCGCTCAATCCCTCGCCGTACATGTATTTCCTCGATACCGGCGACGTGCAGGTGGTCGGCTCCTCGCCGGAGATCCTGGTGCGGCTGCAGGACGGGGAGGTCACCGTGCGTCCGATCGCCGGCACCCGCCCGCGCGGCGCCACGGTGGAAGAAGACAACGCACTGGAAGTTGAGCTGCTGGCCGATCCCAAGGAGCGTGCCGAGCATCTGATGCTGATCGATCTCGGCCGCAACGATGCCGGCCGCGTGTCCAAGGCGGGCACGGTGGAAGTGGGCGAGCAGTTCGTGATCGAACGCTACAGCCACGTCATGCACATCGTCAGCGAAGTCACC
Organism: Stenotrophomonas sp. PS02301; assembly: GCF_029959485.1. NCBI lineage: Bacteria > Pseudomonadati > Pseudomonadota > Gammaproteobacteria > Lysobacterales > Lysobacteraceae > Stenotrophomonas > Stenotrophomonas sp. PS02301. The sequence continues at coordinate 5,345 of NZ_JASCOO010000126.1, read as the reverse complement.
GGGCAACTGCAGCCGGGCCTGAGTTATGCCGACGTGCTGCGCGCGACGTTCCCGGCCGGCACCGTCAGCGGTGCGCCGAAGATCCGCGCGCTGGAAGTGATCCGCGAGCTGGAACCGATCAAGCGCAACGTCTACGCCGGCAGCATCGGCTACATCGGCTGGCATGGCGATGCCGACACCGCCATCGCGATCCGCACCGCGGTGATCAAGGACGGCCGCCTGCACGTGCAGGCCGGTGCCGGCATCGTCTACGACTCGGACCCGGGCAAGGAATGGGACGAGACGATGAACAAGGGCCGCGCGCTGTTCCGTGCCGTGGCGCAGGCTGCCAAGGGCCTGTGAGTTTCCCGCGCCGTGGCCTGGCCGCGGCTCCCTTTGCACCCTTCTGACAAGGAATACCGCATGAAGCTGCTGAGCGCATTGCTGTTGTCGTCGACGTTGGCCGTGGTGGCCGGGTCCGCATGGGCGCAGGCCAATACCCTTCCCTCGCAGCCCCATCTGCTGGTCAAGGGCAGTGCCACCCGCACGGTGATGCCGGACCGCTTCACGGTCAAGGTGGCGCTGGAATCGATCGACATGCAGACCGACACCGCCCGCGCCCGCGTACAGGCCAACGCCGAGCGGGTGCTGCAGCTGTTTGCCCAGCATGGCGCCATCGACGGCAGCGTGCTCGCCGCCAACCTGAGCATCGCGCCCTCTACGCGCTATCGCAACGATGAGGAGGTGTTCAACGGCACCGCCGCCCGGCGCGACCTGAAGGCCGAGTTCCCGGACGCGCAGGCGCTGAAAGCCTTCCTGGGCGAACTGAAGGCCAGCCGCGAGGTCCAGGTCAGTACCGCTGAACCCACGTATTCGGGTGAAAGCCGCCTGCGTGGCGACCTGAAGGCCGAGGCCGCCGCGCAGACGCGCGAATCGGCCAAGGGCCTGGCTGGCGCCTACGGCACGAAGATCACCGGTCTGTACAGCATTTCCGACGTCGCGCCGAACTTCGCTTATGGCGTGCAGGCCGGCACCTGGGGCACGCCCGGCCGGGATGGCTTCGGCTACGGCGGGGAAAGCGCAACGCTGGACAAGGTGGCTGTGACCGGATCGCGCTATCGCGCGTCGTCGGGCGGCGAGCTGCTCACCGCCGCGCCCATTACGTACACCGAGAACGTGTACGCCATTTTCCTCATTCAAGACGGACCCTGACCATGTTGTTGATGCTCGACAACTACGACAGCTTCACCTACAACCTCGTGCAGTACCTGCAGACGCTGGGCGCCGAGGTGAAGGTGGTGCGCAACGACGCGTTGAGCGTCGATGAAATCGCCGCGCTCGCGCCCGAGCGCATCGTGATCTCGCCTGGCCCGTGCACGCCCAACGAAGCGGGGGTGTCGCTGGAGCTGATCCGTCGGCTTGGCCCGACCACGCCGATCCTGGGCGTGTGCCTGGGCCACCAGAGCATCGGCCAGGTGTACGGCGGCGATGTGATCCGCGCGGGCAACATCATGCACGGCAAGACCTCGCCGATCCGCCATGAAGGCAGGGGCGTGTTCGCCGGCCTGCCGGACCGCTACCAGGCCACGCGCTACCACTCGCTGGTGGTGGACAAGACCACGCTGCCGGCGTGCCTGGAAATGACCGCCTGGACGGAGAACGAGGACGGCTCGATCGAAGAGATCATGGGCCTGCGCCATCGCGAACATCCGGTCGAGGGCGTGCAGTTCCACCCCGAGTCGATCCTCACCGAGCATGGCCACGCCCTGCTGAAGAACTTCCTGCAGCGCTGAGCGCGCCGCACCTGCATCACAAAGGACCCCGCATGACCTTCTCCCCCCAGGAAGCCCTGCAGCGCACCATCGAGCACCGCGAAATCTTCTTCGACGAAATGGTCGACCTGATGCGGCAGATCATGCGCGGTGAAGTCTCGCCGGTGATGACCGCCGCGATCCTGACCGGCCTGCGGGTCAAGAAGGAAACCATCGGCGAAATCGCCGGTGCCGCCACCGTGATGCGCGAGCTCGCCCGCGCGGTGCCGGTGGAAGACAGAACGCATCTGGTGGATATCGTCGGCACCGGTGGCGATGGCTCGCACACCTTCAACATCTCCACCTGCGCGATGTTCGTGGTGTCCGCGGCCGGGGCCAAGGTGGCCAAGCATGGCAACCGGAGTGTCTCTTCCAAGTCCGGCAGTGCCGATGCGGTCGAGGCGCTGGGCGCGATCATCGATCTGCAGCCGGAGGACGTCGCGCGCGCGATCACCGAAACCGGCATCGGTTTCATGTTCGCGCCGATGCACCACCCGGCGATGAAGGTCGTCGCACCCGTGCGCCGCGAAATGGGCGTGCGTACGATCTTCAACATCCTTGGCCCGCTGACCAATCCGGTCGGTGCGACCAACGTGTTGATGGGCGTGTTCCATTCGGATCTGGTCGGCATCCAGGCGCGCGTGCTGCGCGAACTCGGTGCCGAACGCGCGCTGGTGGTGTGGGGCCGCGACAACATGGATGAGATCTCGCTCGGCGCCGGGACGCTGGTGGGCGAACTGCGCGACGGCAAGGTGCGCGAGTACGAGATCCATCCGGAAGATTTCGGCATCGCGATGTCGGCCAGCCGCAACCTCAAGGTGGACAGCCCGGCGGAATCCATCGCGATGCTGCGCGGTGTGCTCGACAACCAGCACGGCCCCGCGCTGGATATCGTGGCGCTCAATGCCGGCGCCGCGCTGTACGTGGCCGGTGTCGCCGACAGCATCGCCGATGGTCTGGCCCGTGCCCGTGCGGTGCTGGCCGATGGCAGTGCGCGCTCGCGGATGGAGCAGTACGTCGCCGCCACCCGCCGCATCCGCGGGGCCGTCTGAGCCCGCGTTTTCCGAATTCAGCGGGGCTGGTCGATAATGGCCGGCCTCCAGGACCCCCAATGACATGAGCGACATCCTCGATACCATCCTGGCCCGCAAGGCCGAAGAAGTCGCCGCACGCCGGGCCCAGGTGCCGCTTGAAGCACTGATCGCGCGCGTGGAGCAGGCGCCGCCCGTACGCGGCTTCGCTGATGCGCTGCGCGCCTCGATCACCGCCGGCAACCCGGCCGTGATCGCCGAGATCAAGAAGGCCAGCCCGTCCAAGGGCGTGATCCGCCCGGACTTCCATCCGGCCGACATCGCGGTGAGCTACGAATTCGGCGGCGCCAGCTGCCTGTCGGTGCTGACCGACGTGGATTTCTTCCAGGGCAGCGACGCCTACCTGCAGCAGGCGCGTGAAGCGTGCACGCTGCCGGTGCTGCGCAAGGACTTCGTGATCGATGCCTACCAGGTGTACGAAGCGCGCGTGCTCGGCGCGGACTGCATCCTGCTGATCGTCGCCGCCCTCGACGACCGCCAACTGGCCGAGTTGTCCGACCTGGCCATGCAGCTGGGCATGGATGTGCTGGTGGAAGTGCACGACATCGACGAGCTCGAGCGCGCCATCCAGGTGCCGGTGCCGCTGATCGGCATCAACAACCGCAACCTGCGCACCTTCGAGGTGTCGCTGCAGACCACGCTGGACATGCGCCAGGCCGTGCCGCGCGACCGCCTGCTGGTCACCGAAAGCGGCATCCTCGGCCCGGCCGATGTCAGCGTGATGCGTCAGGCCGGGGTCAACGCCTTCCTGGTCGGTGAGGCCTTCATGCGCGTGGAAGAGCCCGGCGAGGGCCTGCGTCAGCTATTCTTCAGCGCATGACAGCGATCTACCCAACGCCGCGCGACGACGCCCCGCTGGTGGTCTTCGATTTCGATCACACCCTGTATGACGGCGATTCCGGCAGCCATCTGTTCGCCTGGCTGATCAAGCGCAACCCGCTGCGGCTGCTGGCCGCCCTGGTCGCCACGCCGCTGCTCGGCCCGCTGGTGGCCTTCCTGCCCACCCGCCGCCGCGGCATCTCCGGGTATGTCTGGATCGCCACGTTTGGCCTGCATCGGGCGCGCGAGTTCAACAAGGTGATCGACCGCTACGTCCTCAAGCACGAGGCCGATATCCGCCGCCGCCTGCTGCCGGTCGCGCTGGAGGTGTTCGCGCGTCACCGCGCCGCCGGCGACCGCGTGGTGGTCGCCACCGGCGCACCGCCGGAACTGGCCCGCGCGATCCTGGCCTTCGTGGCGCATCAGGGCGTGCCGGTGATCGGCAGTGAGGTCGGCCCGTTCCTGGGCGCGGTCATCGCCACCCGCCACTGCCACAACGAAGAAAAGATGCGGATGCTGCGCGAGCGCGGCTATGGCGAGATCGATGTCGCCTATTCCGACAGCAGTGCGGACCTGCCACTGCTGCTGGCGGCCACGGCGCCGGTGGTGGTCAATCCGAAGGCGTCACGGGTGGACTATTTCCGCCAGGTGCTGCCGCCGGGTACCCCGGTGCTCAACTGGGGCTGTGTCGACCGGGCCGGCGACCCGGTCTGATCCGGCGCTGAAAACACCCGGGAAGGGCTGAAAAGGTGTCGCGTCCGGCTCAGCCTGCGCGCCACTGCACGATGGCATGGCCGATCTGGAACAGGCTGATGCCCAGCACCAGCACGCCAACGGCGACCAGCACCCAGCGTTCCTTGACCTTTTTGACCAGGATCGCGGCCACCGGTGCGGCCATCATCCCGCCGATCAACAGGCCGGCCACGATGTTCAGGTACTGCACGCCCATGGTCAGCAGGAAGGTGATCGACACCGCCAGGGTCACCACGAACTCGGCGGCATTGACCGTGCCGATGGTGGTGCGCGCCTGGCCGCCGCGGGCGAGCAGGGTGGAGGTCGCCACCGGGCCCCAGCCGCCACCGCCACTGGCATCCAGCAGGCCGGCCACGAAGCCCAGCAGCGGGACGCGCTTCACTTCCTGGGCCGGCAGCATCCGGCCGGCCGCACGCAGCAGGATGAAGATCGCCAGCACCAGCAGATACATATAGATGAAGGGGCGGATCACGTCGCCAGGCAGCTGGGTCAGCACGTAGGCGCCAACCACCCCGCCGACGGCGCCGGGCAACGCCAGGCGCAGGAACAACCGGCGGTCCACATTGCCCGCGACCAGATGCGAGACCCCGGAGGCCCCGGTGGTGAAGACCTCCGCGGTATGGATGCTGGCGCTGACCGCGGCGGGCGGCAGGCCCATGCTGAGCAGCACCGAAGAGGACACCAGCCCGAAGGCCATGCCCAGCGCGCCATCGATCAGCTGCGCGCCGAGGCCGATCAGGATGAACCAATAGAATTCGCTGCCAAGCTCCATGCCGACAGCCTAGCGGCAAATGGGCGGGGTTGCCGGCCAGCGGCCGGCACGCCCAAGGCCCGATCAGCGGGTGCCGGACAGAACCACGGTCTTTACGCGGGCCTGCAGCTGCCCGTCGGT
>NZ_JASCOO010000125.1:0-10991 GCF_029959485.1 Stenotrophomonas sp. PS02301 | reverse complement strand
CGGTAGGCCCCTGGGCAAAATCAAGGAGGAGGCCGTCGCCGCAAGGCGGCGGCCGGGGGACATTTGCCAAGGGGCCTACCGGTCGCTACGGGGCGTGACGCGCTCGGAAGGGCCCAACTGTCGAGTTGAGAGAAGACAAAAAAAAACAGGGCCCGGCAATGCCGGGCCCTGCTTAGTGAGACTGTACTACCAGAAGGATTAGTTCTGGACGTTCAGCTCGGTACGACGGTTCTTGGCGCGGCCTTCCGGGTTATCCGAACCATCCGGGTTGGTGTTCGGCGCAATCGGGCGGCTCTCGCCGTAACCGATCGGACCGACCAGACGCGAAGCGTCAACGCCGTTCTGGGTCAGGTAGTTGTACACCGAGGTAGCACGACGCTCGGACAGCTTCTGGTTGTAAGCGTCGGTACCCTTGGAATCGGTGTGACCGGCCACTTCAACGCGCAGATCCGGGTAACGCTTCAGGATTTCCGAAGCCTCGCTCAGGATCGCAACCGCGTCCGGACGCAGGTTCGACTTATCGAAGTCGAAGTTCACGCCCTTCAGATCGATCGACACCGGGACCGGGCAACCGTCCGGACCGATGGTCTGACCCGGCTGCGAGTTCGGGCACTTGTCGTCGCAGTTGTTGACGCCGTCACCGTCGTCATCCAGATCGGCGCAGCTCGGCGCAACCGGAGCCGGAGCCGGCACGGCAGCAACCGGGGCCGGGCCCAGCGGGATCACGACGCCGACCGAAGCCAGCACGTCGCCGAACCAGTCTTCGCTCGGAGCAGCAATGCTCTGGTCGTCGAAGTCAGCGCGGTAGGCCACTTCGGCACGCACGGCGACGCGCTTTTCGAAGGTGGTCTGCAGGCCGACGCCGACCTTGGCGGCGAAGTTGCCGTCCTTGCGCTCACGCGGACCATTGGTGTTCAGTGCCGGATACTCTTCTTCCGACTTCTGGTAGCCCAGACCCATCAGCAGGTAGGGGTTCCAGCCGCGGCCTTCCTGGATGAAGTGGCGACGCAGGTCGAGCGAGGCGCCGTACTGGCTCCAGTTCAGATCCTGGTTGGCGTCGAAGTTCGGATTCTGGTAGTTCAGCTCGCCATCCAGCGACCAGTTGGGGCTGATGAACTTACCGAGGCCCAGGGTAACGAACGGAGCGTCGTTGGTCAGACGGTCGCTATCCTGGAAGTTGAAGCCGGCCGAACCGGTCAGGTACCAGCGGTCGTCAAAATCCTGCGCCGATGCAGCCTGGGCGAAAGCCAGACCGCCCAGCAGCGCGGCAGTGAGGATCTTCTTGTTCATTGAGTACAGCTCCTATTTCGGGGGTATGAAACCGGTAGAGGCATGGGCCAGCACTACTGCGTCGTTTTCAGACTGCCGATTCAGCACGCCACCGCCGCGAACATTATGCTCAGGCGAGTGAAGGTGATGTTAACAGTCCCGTAACATGTGAAGACGACCGCCAGACCTCTACCGGGTCCAGCTGGTGGCACCCTATACAGGTTGATGAAATTCCGCAAGACCCAGCAATGACAAGGGTTTTGCCTAATTCAGGCGACGTCGCGACACATTTTTCACGTGAGGGTTCAAATGCCGATTGCGCCTTGATTCAGCGCAAAAACAGCGACGTCGTGATCCGTATGATGAGGGTGCCCCCCTCGTTTCCGGAGCCGATATGAAAGCCGTGGGACTGACCCGATATCTGCCGATTGACGACCCCGCCGCACTTCAGGACCTGAGCATTGCGCCACCGGGCGCGCCGCAGGGACGCGACCTGCTGGTGCGAATACAGGCTGTTTCCATCAATCCGGTCGACACCAAACAACGCGCGCCGCGCCCGCAGCAGGAGAATCCTGCGCGGATCCTGGGGTATGACGCGGCCGGCGTGGTCGAGGCGGTAGGCCCGGAGGTCACCGCGTTCGCCCCCGGTGATGAGGTGTATTACGCGGGCGATGTCACCCGCTCGGGTTGCAATGCGCAGTATCAGTGGGTGGACGAACGCCTGGTCGGGCGCAAACCCACCACGTTGGATTTCGCCGAGGCCGCCGCGTTGCCGTTGACCACGCTGACCGCGTGGGAACTGCTGTTCCAGCGCATGCCGCTGCACCTTGAAGACCGCCGCCATCGCGGGCAGCACCTGTTGATCATCGGCGGTGCCGGCGGCGTCGGTTCGATGGCGACCCAGCTCGCGCGCCATGCCGGCTTCAGCGTGATCGCCACCGCCTCGCGCGAGGAAACCCGTGCGTGGTGCATGCAGATGGGCGCCGACCACGTGATCGATCATCGCCAGCCGCTGGCTGCGCAATTGCAGGCACTGGGCATCGCGCAGGTGCAGGTGGCGCTGAATCTGGCCGACACCGACCAGTACTGGGAGGCGCTGGGCGAGCTGCTGGCCCCGCAGGGACATGTGGGGCTGATCGTTGAACCGCGCGGACCGTTGCGCATCGGCGATCCGTACAAAGCCAAATGCATCGGCATCCATTGGGAGTTCATGTTTGCCCGGTCGCGCTTCCAGACCGAGGACATGATCGAACAGCACCGCATTCTGAGCCGAGCCGCCAGCCTGATCGACGCGGGCGAACTGCGCACGACCGCACATACGCATCTGGGCTCGATCACCGCAGCGAACCTGCGTGAGGCATATCGCCAGCTGGAAGGCGGCGGCGTGATCGGCAAACTGGTGCTGTCCGGCTGGGACTGACGCGCGCGGCAATGTGTCTGCGCAGATTCGCGCGTATCTGTATCTGTCGGCGGTGCGAAGGGCCCCCTACAGTCAGTGGCCCTTCCGGTGAAACCGACATGCCCACGTCCCTGCCCCTGCGCCTGCTGCAACTCCTGCTTGGTCTGTTCCTGTATGGCTTCGGCGCGGCGGTGATGATCCGCGCGGCGATCGGCGTGGCGCCCTGGGATGTGCTGTCACAGGGCATCGCGCTGCAGACGCCGCTGTCCTTCGGCGTGGCCACCAACGTGATCGGCGCGCTGGTGTTGCTGCTGTGGTGGCCGATACGGCAGAAACCCGGCCTGGGCACCGTGCTCAACGTGCTGCTGATCGGCCCCAGCGCGCAGTTCGGGCTGTGGCTGCTGCCGCAGGTGCAGGGACTGGCCTGGCAGATCCCGATGTTCATCTGCGGCCTGCTGCTGGTCGCGCTGGCCACCGGCCTGTACATCGGCGCGCGCTTCGGCCCCGGCCCCCGCGATGGCCTGATGACCGGCCTGCACGCCCGCACCGGCTGGCCGATCTGGATCGTGCGCAGCGCGATCGAAGGCACCGTGCTGGTGATCGGCTGGTGGCTGGGCGGCAATGTCGGGGTCGGCACCCTCGCGTTCGCGCTGCTGATCGGCCCGCTGTGCGGCGTCACCCTGCCGCTGTTCGGCATCCGCAAGCCCAGCCCGGCAGCCGCCACGCCCTAACGGGCGTCCGTGCCGACCGATGGTCGGCAGTTGGCGGACACCTGCCCTTGCTCTTCAAGGACATTCGCGGCACCCTGCGGGCTTCCGTACGCAAGCGTATCCACATGTCGCCAGCCGCCGAATCCACCGCCTACCCGCATCTGTTCACCCCGCTCGACCTGGGCTTCACCCAGCTGCGCAACCGGGTCCTGATGGGGTCCATGCACACCGGCCTGGAAGATCGTGCGCGCGATTTTCCGCGCTTGGCGGCCTATTTCGCCGAGCGTGCCGCCGGCGGCGTCGGGCTGATCGTCACCGGCGGCTTCGCGCCCAACGTGGTCGGCTGGCTCAAGCCGTTCGGTGGCAAGCTGTCCTGGCCGTGGGAAGTGCGACCGCATCGCCAGGTCACCCGGGCCGTGCACGACAACGGCAGCAAGATCTGCCTGCAGCTGCTGCATGCCGGCCGCTACGCCTACCACCCCCTCTCGGTGGCCCCCTCCAAGCTGAAGGCCCCGATCAACCCGTTCACCCCGCGGGCGCTGTCCGCGCGCGGGGTGGAGCGCCACATCGCTGATTACGCGCGCAGCGCGCGGCTGGCCCGCGAGGCCGGCTACGACGGCGTCGAGGTGATGGGTTCGGAAGGCTATCTGATCAATGAGTTCATCGCCCCGCGTACCAACCAGCGCACCGACCGCTGGGGCGGCGACGCGGCACAGCGCATGCGCTTCGCCGTCGAGATCGTGCGCCGCATCCGCGAGGCCTGCGGGCCGGACTTCATCATCATCTACCGGCTCTCGCTGGTGGATCTGGTGCCCGACGGCAGCAACTGGGCCGAGATCGTGCAGCAGGCGCAGGCGATCGAGGCGGCGGGCGCCACGCTGATCAATTCGGGCATCGGCTGGCACGAGGCGCGCATCCCGACCATCGCGACCTCGGTGCCACGCGGCGCCTTTGCCGGGGTCACCGCCAAGCTCAAGCCGCATGTCCGCGTGCCGGTGATCGCGACCAACCGCATCAACATGCCCGACGTGGCCGAACGCATCCTTGCCGCGGGCGGGGCCGATATGGTGTCGCTGGCGCGGCCGCTGCTGGCCGACCCGCAGTGGGCCAACAAGTCACGCGCCGGGCGTCCGGAGGCGATCAACACCTGCATCGCCTGCAACCAGGCCTGTCTGGACCACGTGTTCGAGAACAAGACCGCCAGCTGCCTGGTCAACCCGCGCGCCGTGCACGAGACCGAGCTGGTCTACCACCCGACCAGCGCCCCGCGCCGGATCGCCGTGGTCGGTGCCGGCCCGGCCGGGCTGGCCTGCGCGTCGGTCGCCGCCGAGCGTGGCCACGCGGTGACGCTGTTCGACGCCGGCAGCGAGATCGGCGGGCAGTTCAATGTCGCCAAGCGCATCCCGGGCAAGGAAGAATTCCACGAGACGCTGCGCTATTTCCGCCACAAGCTGGGCGAGACCGGTGTCGAGGTGAAGCTGGGCACCGTGGCCGACGTGGCCGCGCTGGCCGGTTTCGACGCGGTGGTGATCGCCACCGGCATCACCCCGCGCCGGGTGGATTTCCCCGGCGCCGACCACCCCAAGGTGGTCACCTACCTGGATGTGCTGCTCGGCAGGGTCCAGGTGGGCGAGCAGGTCGCGATCATCGGCGCCGGCGGGATCGGCTTCGATGTCGGCGAGTTCCTGGTCCACCAGGGGCCCTCCTCCGCGCTGGACCCGGCACGCTGGATGGCCGAGTGGGGCGTGGACCCCAGCTTCGAGGGCCGGGGCGCGCTGGCCAAACCGGCACCTGAAGCACCCGCGCGCAAGGTCTGGCTGCTGCAGCGCAGCCCGGGCAAGCCCGGCGCCCGGCTGGGCAAGACCACCGGCTGGATCCACCGCGCCACGCTCAAGGCCAAGGGCGTGAGCATGCTGGGTGGCGTGACGTACCTGGGCGTGGATGACAGCGGCCTGCGTATCGGCGTGGACGGCCAGGAACAGCTGCTGCCGGTGAGCCATGTGGTGGTCTGCGCCGGCCAGGAACCGCGCCGTGATCTGCACGCCGCGCTGCAGGCCGCCGGCATCCATGCGCAGCTGATCGGCGGTGCGGACGTGGCCGCCGAACTCGACGCCAAGCGCGCGATCGATCAGGGCAGCCGGGTCGCCGCCGCGCTCTGATCCGGGTCGAAACCGACCTGAATACGGGGCTGAACGGCCGATTCAGCCCCGCCTCCGAACCTGAATGTCAAGCGTTCGGGTTCAGGATGTATTGGGAAATCCCCCCCTATCGTGCGCCAACTTTCCCGCTCACCACCCAGTTCGAGTGAGCGCGCGGACCCCACGTCTATTCGGGTCCGCCCCCGGGCGGCCCCGATGGTCGCCTCCCCATGACGCCAAGTCGTACCCACGCCCCGTCCGCATGATCGGATGGAACAGCCAGGTGCGGCCCACACGGAGCAAGGAGATTTATGAAACTGGCCTGGATTCTCTGGCTGTCACAGTTGTTGCCGCAGCCTGCCGCCGATTCGTTGTGCCTGAGCACGACCGTCTACCTCGAAGCGCGTGACCAGACCCTGCGCGGCCAGCAAGCCGTCGCGGAAGTGGCCCTGCGCCGCCTGGACAGCGGCCTGTGGGGCGACTCGATGTGCCAGGTGGTGACCGCCCGCAAGCAGTTCGCCCCGACCATCGTCGCGCCCGGCACCCAGCTCGGCAACGCCGATGCCTGGCAGGAAGCGATGACCGTGGCCTTCGATGCCGAGCGCAACTGGGCCCTGCCGGCCGGTGAGCGCAAGGAGATCGTCCCGGGTGCGAGCCACTTCGCCGCCCTGGCAATCGCCAACCCGAGCTGGCGCAACGCCTACCAGGTGGCCACCATTGGCGATCACACCTTCTACCGCGTGCAGAAACTCAAGCCGCGCGCGTCGTAACGATCTGTTACGGCCATACCGTTGAGGATGCGAGGCCGGCTCTGGAATAGTGGGCGGCTCACCTTCCACCCATCCGCAACGGAGTTCCCATGAAGCTGTACAGCAAGCCCGGAGCCTGCTCCACCGCCGATCACATCGCACTGCAGTGGACCGGCCAGCCGTTCGAGGTGGAACTGCTCGACAAGGACACCCTGAAGGCCCCCGCCTTCCTGGCCATCAATCCGGCCGGTTCGGTCCCGGTGGTGGTCGACGGCGATTTCGTGCTGACCCAGAACGCGGCCATCCTGGGTTACATCGCCGATACCTACCCGCAGGCCGGCCTGACCGGTGACGGCAGCCCCAAGCAGCGCGCCGAAGCCACCCGTTGGCTGTCCTTCGTCAATTCGGACCTGCACCCGGCATTCAAGCCGCTGTTCGGGCCGGCCACCTTCATCGAAGACGACACCCAGTACGACGCGCTCCGCGCCACCGCCCGCAAGCGCCTGCGTGGCCTGTTCGAGCGCGCCGATGCGCAGCTGGCCGACCGCCCCTGGCTGGCCGGGTTCCGCAGCTTCGCCGACCCGTACTTTTACATCACCCTGCGCTGGGCCGCGGGCGCGAAGATCGACCTGAGCGGCCTGGACAACATCGCTGCCTTCAAGCAGCGGATGGACGCCGATGCCGGCGTGCAGGCGGTACTGAAGGCCGAAGGCCTGAGCTGACCGGTGCGGCTGACGTAGACGGATAAGAAGAAGCCCGGCAGTGCCGGGCTTTTTCGTTTCCAGCGCGTGCGAGGTGATCAGCCAACGACCTCGACCACAGTGCCCTCGGCATCGCGCAGTTCGCTCGGCTCCACCACCACCTGCAGCGCCGGCCAACCCGGGATCGCATAGGTCCCGCGGCGTGGCTGGACCGTGGCGACCAGCGCCTGCACCGTGGCCGGTGCCAGCTGGCAGTCCAGCGCATCACCCTCGACCACCAGCGCATTGGCGGCCGCCGGCGACAGCGTGATCTGCCGATCGTTGCCGACCAGCGTCAATGGCTGGCCGAACAGCAACCGCGCCGGCAGCAACGCGAGCAGCGATTCCACCTGGCGCGCGCCCAGCGTCACCGTCAACTGCTGCCCTGCGCCCTCGCCCTGCACCGACCCGCCCAGCTTTTCCAGGAACAGATAGGCCGTCTGCGAGCCCTCGCGTGCCGCACCCTCGGCCACGGCGGCCGCCAGTGCGGGATCGTCCAGCAGCGAGCCACGCGCGATATCGGTGATCCACAGCGGCATCTTCGGCAGCAGCGCCTCGAGCACGCCGGTGGTCGACCAGCGCTTCACCGCCTCCATCTCGTCATCGGTCAGCCCGATCACCTGCAGGAACGCCAGCGAACCGTTGGGCGTCTCGCGCGGCGGCAGCTGCGGGTCGCGCATGAAGGCGACGTGCCGCAGTGGCGTATCGGTGTCGGCGGCGATCGGCCCGCCCGCATTGAGGTAGTGGCCCTGCTGGAACACCTTGCCGTTGGCGAACACGTAGCGCGCCAGGTTCTGCAGGAAATTCATCGCCCACGGCGGTGGCTCGCTGCCTGCCGCAGCGGCAACCCGGACGCTCAGCTCGAAGCCGTAGCCACTGGTGGCCGGATCATCGCTCTCTTTTTCATACAGCTCGGAGAAGCCATAGCTGACGAAGTGCCAGTGCGGCAGCGGCGCATCGTTCCAATATGCGCTGATGCCGTCCAGCGGGTCCTCGCCACCCAGCAGCGAACGCAGCACCGGGCCGTAATGCTGCGGCGCCTGCGTGGGATACACCGCCTTCAACGCGGCATCGATGGCATCCCACCCGGGGGCGCCGTCGTCCTCGATCTCATCCACCATCGCCATCCTCCCGCACACGAAACAGCACGCATTCTAAACAGCGTGCTGCCTGGCTGCCGTCGACGTATCGCCTCAGGCGATCACGACCTCGGTGTGCAGCAGCGCGTGCGTTTCTTCCAGCCAGCGGTTGGCCAGTGCCGGGCTTTTCGCCTTGCTGATCGCAGCGGCCAGGTCCGGCCACAGCTTCTCCAGGCCGCCGGCATCGGTGCAGCGCTCGACTTTCAACTGCATGAAATACCCCTTCAGACCGAGATGCCTGCGCACCGATTCGCTCATCCAGTCATACAGCCGCTTGTACAGCTCCGGATCCTGTTCGCGCCCGGCGGTCAACGCTGCAGCGATGACCGGTGCGGCACTCCCGCCGACGATCTCGATCAACCCCAATGCCGACAGCTGCGCCAGCGCATCGTCCGGTGCGCGCAGGCCCGGCAACAACGCGGTCAACGCGGTGTCATCGCGCTGACCATCGACCATCAGCAGCATGGACCGCAGCGCAGGCGGCAAGCGCCGCGCACGGTCCTCGATTTCCTGACGGCCAGCGGCCGTCTTGGCCTGGATATACGCCATGTGTTCCCCCTTCACGTGGTGCCCTATCACACGCGTCGGCCGGCCGTTCGCCGCTACCTGCGCGCCCCCTGTGATCTTCCAGGCCATCAATGTCCGGCGGCCGCCCCAGGCGCGCCGTATCCCCAGCGCGCGCGTGCCGCCGGCAAGACCCGCACCGATCACGTCCGCAGCTTACCCGAGCGTTCGTGTCGCCGGTAATGCGCTGCAGCATCGTGCGGGGGGCCTACCGGGTCAGCTCCCCAGCGCGCGCCGGATCTCGTCCAAGGCCGCCGGGTCGTCCAGGGTCGACAGATCCCCTGGATCACGCTCCTCCGCCAGCGCCTGCAGCGAGCGTCGCAGCAGCTTGCCCGAACGCGTTTTTGGCAGCGCGTTGACGATATGGATGTGCGCCGGCCGCGCGACCGCGCCCAGGGTATTGGTCACCCGCTGCATCATCTCGGCCGCCACGGCACTCCCGTCGCCCTGCAGGGCCTGCTTGAGGGTGACGAACACCAGCGGCACCTGGCCCTTGAGTTCATCCTTGACCCCGATCACGGCGGCCTCGGCCACCAGCGGATGGCCGGCGATGCATTCTTCGATCTCGCGCGTGCCCAGGCGGTGCCCGGCCACATTGATGACATCGTCGGTGCGGCCGAGGATGAAGGTGTAGCCGTCTTCGTCCTGGATCGCCCAGTCCAGCGAGCTGTACAGCAGTTCCTTGAAGTGGCTGAAGTAGCTCTGGATGAAGCGCGCGTCGTCCTTCCAGACCGTGGTCATGCAGCCCGGCGGCAGCGGCGGGATCATCACCAGCACGCCCTTCTGCCCCGGCGCGACGGTCTCGCCGGTGTTCTCGTCGATCACCTTCATCCGGTAGCCGAGGTTCGGAAAACCGGGCGAGCCGAAGCGCACCGGTTTCATGTCCACGCCCGGCAGCAGGGTCAGTGCCGGCCAGCCGGTTTCGGTCTGCCAGTAGTTGTCGATGATCGGCTTGCCGAGTGCGTCGTTGATCCAGTGCGCGGTCGGCTCGTCGAGCGGTTCGCCGGCGAGGAAGACGTACTTCAATGCTTCCAGATCGTGGCGGCGGATGAAATCGGCGTCGTGTTTCTTGAGCACGCGGATCGCGGTCGGCGAGGAGAACAGCGTGCGCACGCCGTACTGTTCGCACAGCGCCCACCAGATGCCCGGGTCCGGGTGGGTCGGCAGCCCTTCATAGAGCAACGAGGTGCAGCCGCCGATCAGCGGGCCGTACACGTTGTAGGAATGCCCGACCGCCCAGCCCACATCCGAGGTGGAGAACATCACCTGGCCGGGCTTGCAGTCGAACACCGTCTCCATCGACTGCGCCATCGCGACTGCGTAGCCGCCGACATCACGCTGCACGCCCTTCGGCTTGCCGGTGGTGCCGGAGGTGTAGAGCAGATAGCTCGGCTCGCTGGATTCCAGCCACACCACCGGTACATCCTGGTCACCTACCTCGGCACGCAGCGTGGCGTAATCGACGTCACGACCGGGCACCTTCGGCTCGGCCGGGTCCAGCCCGCGTGAGACGATCAATACATGCGGTGGCGGCGAGGCGGCTTCGGCGCAGGCGGCATCGACCATCGCCTTGTACGGAATCACTTTGCCACCGCGCTTGCCGGCGTCGGCGGCGATCAACAGCTTCGGTTCGGCGTCATCGATGCGCAGTGCCAGGTTGTGCGCGGCGAAACCGCCGAACACCACCGAGTGGATCGCCCCGATGCGTGCACACGCCAGCATCGCGAACACCGCTTCGGCCATGTTCGGCATGTAGATCACCACGCGGTCGCCGCGCTGCACGTCCAGCCGCTGCAGCACGGCGGCGAAGGCATTCACTTCGCGGTGCAGCTCGCGGTAGGTGATCTCGCGGGTAACGCCGGTTTCGCTGGAGATGGCGACGAGGGCGAGCTGGTCGGGACGGTCGACCAGATGGCGGTCCACCGCGTTGTAGCAGAGGTTGGTTTCCCCGCCGACGAACCAGCGCCGGAACGGCGGATTGCTGTAATCGAGGATCTGCTGCGGCGGTGTATGCCAGTAGATGCGCTGGGCCTCTTCGCCCCAGAACGCCTCGGGTTCATCGACCGAAC
Source organism: Stenotrophomonas sp. PS02301 (assembly GCF_029959485.1). Taxonomy (NCBI): domain Bacteria; kingdom Pseudomonadati; phylum Pseudomonadota; class Gammaproteobacteria; order Lysobacterales; family Lysobacteraceae; genus Stenotrophomonas; species Stenotrophomonas sp. PS02301. Next base: position 214 of record NZ_JASCOO010000125.1, on the reverse strand, counting down.
GTCGATAGACATCTTCGTAACGCATGACAGCCCTCCCAGACAAAGTCATGGGATCGAGCATAGTCCGATGGTGAGGCGCGGGCCGTCCGACCTTGGTCGTAGGGCCGGTCGGTGGGTGGGGCGCTGCCCCCCCATACCCTTGTAGGCGAAATAAAGGAGGAGGGGGCGGCCGCAGGCCGACGCCGGAGGACATTCGCCGGAAAGGGTATGGGGG
>NZ_JASCOO010000124.1:0-11102 GCF_029959485.1 Stenotrophomonas sp. PS02301 | reverse complement strand
ACCCCCCCCCCCCCGGGGCCTCGCCCCGCGGGGGGGGGGGCCCGCCCCCCCCACCGCTCCTGTCCGCTGCCGTTGGCGCGACGACAGGACACCTGTCACACGGGCCGGCCACCATGCCGGCCCAACCCCTTTCTTTCGTGAGGAAATCCCGTGGAAATCACTGCTTCCCTGGTCAAGGAACTGCGCGAGCGCACTGGCGCCGGCATGATGGAGTGCAAGAAGGCACTCGTCGAAAACGGCGGCAACATCGACGCCTCGGCCGAATGGCTGCGCAAGTCCGGCCTGGCCAAGGCCGACAAGAAGGCTGACCGCGTGGCTGCCGAAGGCATCATCGTGGCGGCCCAGGACGGCGGCAAGGCCGTGCTGGTCGAAGTCAACTCGGAAACCGACTTCGTCGCCAAGGACAGCAACTTCCTGGACTTCACCAAGGCGGTTGCTGCCACTGCGCTGAGCTCGGGCGCTGCCGACATCGACACCCTGAAGGCCGCCAAGCTGCCGTCCGGCGAGACGATCGAAGAAGCCCGCGCTGCCGTCATCGCCAAGGTCGGCGAGAAGGTCGACGTGCGTCGCATCGTGCGCCTGGAATCGACCAACAACGTCGCTGCCTACGTGCACGGCGGCCGCATCGGCGTGCTGGTTGAACTGGCCGGCGGCAACGAAGAGCTGGCCCGTGGCCTGGCCATGCACGTGGCTGCCATGAACCCGCCGCACAACAAGGCCGCCGATGTGCCGGCCGAGTTCGTTGCCAAGGAAAAGGAAATCGAACTGGCCAAGATGTCCGACAAGGACAAGTCCAAGCCGGCCGATATCCTGGAAAAGATCATCAGCGGCAAGATCGCCAAGATCGTCAACGAAGTGACCCTGTACGGCCAGCCGTACGTGCTGGACACCAACCAGTCGGTCGAGCAGGTCCTCAAGGCCGCCGGTGCCGATGTGGTCGGCTTCCAGCGCCTGGCGGTCGGCGAAGGCATCGAGAAGGTGGTGGAAGATTACGCCGCCGAAGTGATGAAGCAGGCCGGTCTGGCCTGATCTTCACCGCTTGAATGTGTTACGAAAGAAGCCGCGGACTCCGCGGCTTCTTTTTTTTGTCCATTGGCTTTGCTTTGTGTGCCGGATCAGGGCAATACTCCCAAACCGATCTGCCGCGTCAACGCAAGAAATCAAGGACGAAACTGTGATGTACCTCAGGTATTCTTGCCCCAACACACTGAAAAGCCCGCCATGCCTCCCGAGCTGACAGCCGCCCTGGCGCTCTGCCGCAACCTGCCCTCCCCGCCCGGTATTGCCCTGCGCATCATCGAACTGGCGCAGGATCCGGAAGCGGACATCACCACCGCCGCCGACATCATCGCCATCGACATGGCGCTGAGTGCCCGCATGCTGCGCATCGCCAATTCACCGCTGTATGCCAGCCGCCGGCGCATCGAGAACCTCGGCCAGGCACTGACCATGCTCGGCCTGAATGCCACCGTCAGCCTGGCACTGGGCTTCACCGTCACCCAGAACCTGACCGCGGCCGGCGACGGCCAGGACCTGCGCGAGCGCGCGTGGCGCCGCAGCATCCTCAGCGCGCTGGCAGCCAGCCTGCTCGGCCAGGCCCGCGGCCTGCGCAAAGCCGAGGAACTGATGCTGGCCGGCCTGCTGCAGGACATCGGCGTGCTCGCCCTCGCCCAGGCGCAGCCGGAAACCTATCTCCCGCTGCTGCGCCAGGCGGCCGACAACGACGCCCTGGTCGCACTGGAGCGCGAACACCTGCAGTGCAGCCATGCCGATGTCGGGGCGTGGGTGGCCGAGGAATGGGGCCTGCCCCGCTACCTGGTGGACAGCATCGCGCACAGCGAATCGCCCGCCACCGGCGACGACAATTTCCAGAACTGCGTCGCCCTGTCCGGCGCCGTGGCCGATATCTGGCTCGGCACCGATGCCGATGCCGCCCGCGAACACGCCCTGCAGCGCGTGCACGACACCCTCGGCCTGGACAGCGCCCAGTTCGACCAGGTGCTGGCCCGCATCGGCGAATCGCTGCCGGATATCAGCACCCTGTTCGAGACCCCGCTGTTCTCGCCCTCGCGCGTGCAGCAGCTGATCGACCATGCCCAGGAGCTGGCCACGCTGCGCAACCTGCGCGAGATGCAGGACGCCGCCCTGGCCCGCCAGCGTGCGGATGAATTCGAGGCGCGCGCCAATCGGCTGGCCGAGCAGGCCCACCGCGATGCACTGACCGGGGTGCTCAACCGCCGCCAGCTCGAAGCCGTGCTCGAACAGGAATTCCTGCGCGCCACCCGTCATGGCTGGCCACTCTCGGTCGCCTTCATCGACCTGGACGATTTCAAGAAGATCAACGATGCCCACGGCCACCTCATGGGTGACCAGGTGCTGCGCATGTTCGCCACCAAGCTGCAGGAGCAGTTGCGCAACAGCGATACGGTGGCCCGTTTCGGCGGCGAGGAATTCATCGCGCTGCTGCCCAATACCACCGAGCCGGTCGCACTGGAAGTGGTCCGGCGGGTACTGGCCACGATCGTCAACACACCGATGGCCGAAGCGGCCGGTGGCCCACTGTTCGTGACCTTCTCCGCCGGCGTGGCCACCCAGGGGGGCTACGAGCGTTTCGCCGATGTTCAGGACCTGCTGAAAGCCGCCGACGACGTGCTGTACCGCTCCAAGAACCTGGGCCGCAACCGCGTCATCGCGCGCTCGCCCAGTACCGCCCCGGCCTGAGCCCGACCGGCGCGCGGCGCCGTGATCGCGGCCGTCGCAGCGCCTGCCTACGCCGCAGTGCAGCAAATTTATGCTGCCCGATGGCCCGGCTTCCAGTAGAATCCGGGCGTTTTCCACGCATCCAGAGATCGCCATGTCAAAGCTCGCCTATCGCCGCATCCTGTTGAAAGTTTCCGGGGAGGCGCTGATGGGAGACGAGGACTACGGCATCGACCCCAAGGTGATCCACCGCCTCGCCCGTGAGGTGATGGAAGCGCAGGCCGCCGGTGCCGAAGTGGCCCTGGTGATCGGCGGCGGCAACATCTTCCGCGGTGCCGGCCTGGCGGCAGGCGGCATGGACCGGGTGACCGGCGACCAGATGGGCATGCTCGCCACCGTGATCAACGCGCTGGCCATGCAGGACGCCCTGGAGAAGCTGGGCGCCAAGGCCCGCGTGATGAGCGCGATCAAGATCAACGACGTCTGCGAGGATTACATCCGTCGCCGCGCCATCCGCCATCTGGAAAAGGGCCGCCTGGTGATCTTTGCCGCCGGCGTCGGCAGCCCGTTCTTCACCACCGATTCCGGCGCGGCCCTGCGTGCGATCGAGATCGGCGCGGACCTGCTGCTGAAGGCCACCAAGGTGGACGGCGTGTACGACAAGGATCCGAACAAGTACAGCGATGCGGTCCGTTTCGACAGCCTGACCTACGACGAAGTGATCCGTCGCGGGCTGGAAGTGATGGATACCGCCGCCTTCGCGCTGGCCCGTGACAGCGATCTGCCGCTGCGCGTGTTCGACATGGGCCAGCCGGGCGAGCTGCTCAAGATCCTGCACGGCGACAACATCGGCACCCTGGTGCAGGGCCGCGACAACACCTGAGCCTGAGCGGCGCCCCACACCGGGCGCCCTGAACGGCCCGGCGAAGCCCCTTCTTCGCCTATAATCGCCCGATTCCCAGTTACATCCAGGATTCGGGCGATGCTCAACGAAATCAAGCAGGACGCGCAGACGCGCATGGCAAAGAGCATCGATGCTCTGAAGCACACCCTCACCTCCATCCGCACCGGCCGTGCTTCCCCGGCCCTGCTGGATCGCATCACCGTCAAGGCCTACGGCACCGACACCCCCTTGAACCAGGTCGCCTCGATCAGCGTCTCCGAGGGCCATTCGCTGGTCATCACGCTGTTCGACAAGGGCATGATCAAGGACGTGGAAAAGGCGATCTATGCCTCCGACCTCGGCCTGACCCCGAACGTGGCCGGCACCGTCATCCGCCTGAACCTGCCGCCGCCGACCGAAGAGCGCCGCAAGGAGCTGGGCAAGCAGGTGCAGAAGGAAGGCGAAGGCGCCAAGATCGCCATCCGCAACATCCGCCAGGACGCCAACAAGGCGATCGCCACCCTGATCAAGGACAAGGCGATCAGCGAAGACGACAAGAAGCGCGGCGAAGACGACATCCAGAAGCTGACCGACAAGTCCATCAAGGACGTCGATAGTGTTGTCGCCGAGAAAGAAAAGGAACTGATGGCGGTCTGAGCCCTATGTCCCAGGCCCCGACCAGCAGTTCCGACGCGCCCGTGCCGCGCCATGTTGCCATCATCATGGATGGCAACGGGCGTTGGGCGCAGAAGCGTCGTCGCCCGCGCGTGATCGGCCATCGTGCCGGTGCGCGCGCGGTCAACCGCACCATCGATTTCTGCCTCGACCAGGGCATCGCCGCGCTGACCCTGTTCGCCTTCTCCAGTGAAAACTGGGGCCGGCCGAGCGATGAGGTCGACGCGCTGATGAAGCTGTTCCTCAATGCGCTCGACCGCGAAGTGGACGAGCTGCATCGCCGTGGCGTGCGCGTACGTTTCATCGGCGAGCGTGAGCGCTTCGGCGCCGGGCTGGTCAGCCGCATGCAGCTGGCCGAACAGCGCACCGCCGGCAACCGTGCGATGACCCTGAGCATCGCCGCCAGCTACGGCGGCCGCCAGGACATCGCCCGCGCCGCGCGCGAGCTCGCTGCCGAGGTCGCGGCCGGTCGCCTGCTGCCCGAGCAGATCGACGAAGCGATGCTCAGCAGCCGCGTGGCCCTGGCCGACCTGCCACCGCCGGACCTGTTCATCCGCACCGGTGGCGATACCCGCATCAGCAATTTCCTGCTCTGGCAGCTGGCCTATACCGAACTGTGGTTCACCGACGTACTGTGGCCCGAGTTCGACGCCGCCGTCCTGCAGCAGGCGTTCGACGCCTATGCCGCGCGTGAACGCCGTTTCGGCCTGACCAGCGCCCAGATCGCCGCCTTGGCCACCGAGACCTCTTCCCCATGACCAAGACCCGAGTCATCGCCGCGCTGATCATGGCGCCGGTCGCCATTCTCGCCATCCTGATGCTGCCCACCCAGTGGCTGGCCGCCGCGGCGGCCGCCGTGTTCCTGATCGGCCTGTGGGAATGGCTGAAGCTGGCCGACGTGGAAGACACCCTCGCCCGCACCGTGCTGCTGGTGCTGAATCTGGTGCTGATGGTGCTGATCGTGTGGGCCGATGCCGGCTCGCTGGTGCTGTACCAGATCGCCGCACTGATCGGCATCGGCTGGTGGTTGATGGCGCTGCTGTGGCTGCGCTTCTTCAACTTCGGCGCCAGCCCGAGCAGCCCGGCACGTGCGCTCAAGCTGCTGGCCGGCACCCTGGCGATCGTTCCAGCCTGGGCCTCGCTGGTGCTCATCCATGCCAGCGGTGACAACGGTCACCTGTGGCTGCTGACCGCGCTGGCCGTGGTCTGGGCCGCCGATTCGGGCGCCTACTTCGCCGGCCGCACCTTCGGGCGCACCAAGCTGGCCCCGCGGATCAGCCCCAACAAGACCTGGGAAGGCCTGGGGGGCGGCATGGTCGCCGGCCTGATCGTGGCGCTGGGCTTCGGCTGGCTGGCCGGGATCGACAGCGGCCATCTGGTCGGCCTGGTGATCACCGCCGTGGTCACCGTGTTTGCCTCGGTGCTGGGCGATCTCTATGAGAGCCTGATCAAGCGCCACGCCGGTGCCAAGGATTCGGGCCATATCATCCCGGGCCATGGCGGCGTGCTCGATCGTATCGACGGCGTTCTCGCCGCCCTGCCGGTGTTCGCACTCGGCAAGGAAATCTTCGGGTTCTAACCATGGCCAGCGCTTCCGCCCCCCGCCAGGTCGCCGTCTTCGGCGCCACCGGTTCGATCGGCGCATCCGCGCTGGACGTGATCGCGCGCCATCCGGACCGCTACCAGGTCACCGTGCTGGCCGCCGGCCGCCAGGTCGATGCGCTGGTCGCGCTGTGCGCCGTGCACCGCCCGGCGCATGCCGTGATTGCCGATGAATCGCGGTATGCCGCCCTGCGCGACGGCCTGCGTGACGCCGGCCTGGCCACCCGGGCCCATGCGGGCGCTGCGGCGCTGGATCAGCTGGCCGCCAGTGATGCCTGCGACACCCTGGTCGCCGCCATCGTGGGGGCCGCCGGGCTGTCCTCGACCCTCGCCGCGGCCACCGCCGGCAAGCGCATCCTGCTGGCCAACAAGGAATCACTGGTGCTGGCCGGCGAACTGCTGATGCGCCAGGCCGCGGCCGCCGGGGCGGAGATCATCCCGATCGACAGTGAGCACAGCGCGATCTTCCAGTGCCTGCGCTCCCGCGATGCGAGTCTCGATGGGGCCGGCGTGCGCCGGATCATCCTGACCGCCTCCGGTGGCCCGTTCCGTGGCCGCAGCCGTGAGCAGTTGGCCCAGGTGACCCCGGCCCAGGCCGTGGCCCACCCGAAGTGGTCCATGGGCCCGAAGATCTCGGTCGATTCGGCGACATTGATGAACAAAGGGCTCGAAGTCATCGAAGCCCATCATCTGTTCGGCGTGCCCGGCGAGCGCATCGACGTGCTGGTCCACCCGCAGAGCCTGGTGCATTCGCTGGTCGAATTCGTCGATGGCTCCACCCTGGCCCAAATGGGCCTGCCGGACATGCGCACCACCCTGGCCGTCGGCCTGGGCTGGCCGCAACGGATCGAATCCGGGGTCGGCGGGCTGGATCTGCTGACCCAGGGGCGGCTGGATTTCGAAGCCCCGGACACCGAGGCCTTCCCGTGCCTGAAGCTCGCCTGGCAGGCGATGGCCGCCGGTGGCACCGCCCCGGCGATCCTCAATGCAGCCAATGAAGTCGCGGTTTCAGCGTTTCTTCAGGGGCGGGCAGCTTTCCTTGCCATTCCAGCGCTGGTCGCTAACGCTCTGTCAACACTGTCGAGCGAGTCCGCCGATACACTGGAGGGCCTGCTGACCGCCGATCAGCGCGCCCGCCAGATCACCCAAGCCGCCATCGACCACGCCTGAATGCCCCATACGCCCCCTTACAGTGCTGATCACCATGGGTGATTTCATCGGATCCGTCTGGTGGATGATCGTCAGCCTTGGCCTGCTGGTGACATTCCACGAGTTCGGCCATTACTGGGTAGCCCGCCGTTGCGGGATCAAGGTGCTGCGCTTCTCTGTCGGATTTGGCAAGCCGCTGTGGTCGCGCCGCAACCGCGCCGGCACCGAATTCGCGATCGCCGCCATTCCGCTGGGCGGCTACGTGAAGATGCTGGACGAGCGCGAGGTGGAAGTGCACCCGGCCGAGCGCGGCCAGGCCTTCAACCACAAGACCGTGTGGCAGCGGATCGCGGTGGTCGCCGCCGGTCCGGCCGCCAACCTGATCCTGTGCATCGCCCTGCTGTGGGCGATGTTCGTGATCGGGAAACAGGATTATTCGGCCACCATCGGCCGCACCACCGGCATGGCCCAGACCGCCGGGCTGCAGGCCGGCGACCGTGTGGTCAAGGTCGATGGCCGCAGCGTGGCCACCGCCGGCGAGGCCAGCATGGCGCTGACCACTGCGGCGATGGATCGTCACGATGCCAAGGTCGAGGTCCTCGACGGCCTGGACCAGGTGCGCACCCGCACCCTGCCGCTGTCGCAGCTGCCGGCCGGCTTCGATGAACGCCGCGTGCCCCAGCTGACCGGGTTGAGCTGGCAGTTCTGGCTGCAGCCGGCGCTGGTCGACAAGGTACTGCCCGACGCGGCTGCCCAGGGCGTGCTGGTGCCGGGCGACCTGATCGTGGCCGTGGACGGCCAGCGCATCGAAGGTGCCGACCAGGTGCCGGCGCAGATCGCCGCGCTCGGCCAGCGTGGCGGCCCCGGCATGATCGACGTCCTGCGCGGCGGCGAGCGGCTGGCGCTGGAGATCACCCCCCGCCAGGGCGTGGACGGCCGTGGCCAGCCGACCTGGCAGATCGGCATCGGTTTCCCGGAGACCCACGCCCCGGCCTACGACGCCGAACTCAAGTTCGGGCCGTTTGCGGCAGTGCCGGTAGCCCTGCGCGAAACCGCCCGGATGGCGGGCGATTCCCTGGGGATGAAGCGCCGCATCGTCACCGGCAACGCCTCGCTGCAGAACATCTCCGGCCCGGTCACCATTGCCCGGGTCGCCAATGTCTCGGCCAAACGCGGCCTGGATTGGTTCCTGTATTTCCTGGCCCTGCTGTCGCTGAGCCTGTGCATCATCAACCTGTTGCCCATCCCCATCTTGGACGGCGGGCACCTGCTGTATTACCTTATCGAGTTGGTCAAGGGCAGCCCGCTGAGCGAGCGCGCCATGGCTGCCGGGCAGTATGTGGGCCTGGCGCTGCTGGCCGGGCTGATGGGATTGGCGTTCTACAACGACATCCTCGGCCTGGTCCCGCGATGAACTTTTTTCCTTTTGTCGTCGTCTTATGCGCCGGCATCCCGCAATGTTGAAATCGACTCCAACCGGACGTGACATGACGCGACTCCCCAATCGCCGCCTGCTGGCCCTCGCACTCGTTGCCGGTTTCGGCGCGCCCGCCCTGGCGCAGGCAGCCGAGCCCTTCACCGTCAGCGACATCCGCGTGGATGGTCTCCAGCGCATCACCTCCGGTACCGTGTTCACCTACCTGCCGGTGGAACGTGGCGACACCATCACCGACAACAAGGTCGGTGAGACCATCCGTGCGCTGTACAAGACCGGCTTCTTCGAAGACGTCCAGCTCAACCGCCAGGGCGACATCCTCGTGGTCACGGTCAAGGAACGCCCGGCGATCAACAAGTTGACCGTCACCGGCAACAAGGACATCAAGAGCGACCAGCTGCTCAAGGGCCTGAGCGACATCGGCCTGACCGAGGGCGGCACCTTCGACCGCCTGAGCCTGGACCGGGTGACCCAGGAACTGCGCCGCCAGTACAACGACCGTGGCAAGTACAACGTGGACATCACCCCGACGGTGAGCCCGCTGGACCGCAACCGCGTGGACATCGCCATCGCGATCAAGGAAGGCAAGGCCGCCAAGATCCAGCACGTCAACCTGGTCGGCACCGAGAAGTTCCCGGCCAAGGACATCCTGGAAACCTGGGAATCCAAGGAGCACAACTGGGCCTCGTGGTACCGCCGCGACGACCAGTACTCCAAGGAAAAGCTGTCCGGCGATCTGGAAAAGCTCAACGGCTGGTACCTGGACCGCGGCTACGTGGATTTCAGCATCGATTCCACCCAGGTCTCGATCAGTCCCGACAAGCGCGACATGTTCATCACCGCCGGCGTGACCGAGGGTGAGCAGTACAAGATTTCCGAGATCAAGGTCACCGGCGACACCATCCTGCCGCAGGAAGATGTCGAGCGCATGGTGATCCAGAAATCCGGCGACACGTTCTCGCGTGCGCTGCTGGAGTTCAGCTCGGACCAGATCACCAATTCGCTGTCCAACATCGGCTACGCCTTCGCCAAGGTGAACCCGATCCCGACCAGCAACCGTGCCGACCGCACGGTGGCCATCAACATGCAGGTCGTTCCCGGCCCGCGCGTGTCGGTGCGCCGCATCACCTTCAAGGGCAACACCCGCACCTCCGACGAAGTGCTGCGTCGTGAAATGCGCCAGTTCGAGAACAGCTGGTACTCGCAGGCCGCGATCGACCGCTCCAAGATCCGTCTGCAGCGCCTGGGCTACTTCGAATCGGTCGACGTGGAAACGCCGCCGGTCACCGGCAGCAACGACCAGGTCGACGTGGTCTACAACGTCAAGGAAACCACCTCGGGCAGCTTCGTGTTCGGCCTGGGCTATTCGCAGTCCTACGGCATGACCACCTCGGTGCAGCTGTCGCAGAACAACTTCCTCGGCGGCGGCAACCGTGTGTCGGTCGAAGCGTCGCGCAGCAGCTACCTGCAGCGTTACGGCTTCAGCTATACCAACCCGTACTTCACCGATGACGGCGTCTCGCTGGGCTACAACCTTTCCTGGCGCGAACTGGATTACTCCGACTTCAACACCGCGCAGTACAACAGCACCAATGGTGCCGCGCAGGTGGTGTTCGGCGTGCCGATCACCGAGAACGACACCGTCTCGCTGATGGTGGGCATCGACAGCAACCAGATCACCACGTACCAGGGGTCGACCCCGCAGGCGATCATCGATTACATCGATGCCATCGGCCAGCGCACGTTCCATTCCTGGCGCACCGAGCTGGGCTGGGCGCGCGATACCCGCAACGACTACTTCATGCCGACCCGCGGTACCTACCAGCGCGTCGGCCTGGAAACCACGCTGCCGGGTTCGACCGTGGAGTACTACAAGCTGAACTATCAGTTCTCCAAGTACTGGCCGATCATCCCGCAGCTGGTCATCAACACCCGCGCCGAAGTCGGCTACGGCGACAGCTACGGCAATGACACCACCCGCGTGATCACCAACCCGGATGGCAGCACCCGCGTGGTGACCGCCGCTGGCCTGCCGTTCTACGAGAACTTCTACGCCGGTGGTACCAACTCGGTGCGTGGTTTCGAGGACAACACCCTCGGCCCGCGTTCGGAACCGACCCTGAGCTACAACCGCGGCCAGCCGCTGGGTGGCTCGCTGAAGACCGTTGGTTCGGTGGAAGCCTACTTCCCGCGCCTGTTCGACAGCCCCTCGGCCCGCATCTCGGCCTTCGTGGACTTCGGCAACGTGTACACCGGCGTGGACAACTTCAAGGCCAACGAACTGCGCGTGTCAACCGGTGTGGCCCTGCTGTGGCGCGCCCCGGTCGGCCCGATCTCGATCAGCTACGCCTTCCCGCTCAAGAAGGAAGACGGCGACGAAGTCGAGCGTCTGCAATTCACGTTCGGCGGTCAGTTCTGACCGCCTAACGTGAATTGCCCAAGGTTTGCGCAGCAAACCTTGGGGCCCAACGATTCCTCCTATCCCCCGCGCCGTCGGCGCGGCCCCCTTAACAGAAGGGGGCCTCTCCACCAGACGCGGTACGCATTCGCCGGGCTTTGCCCGGCGTTTTCGTTTCTGGGTCAGGCCAGCGGCCGGCACTACCCTGCCGCGCTCGCGCTGAACCGTCGGGGGTCGTGGCGGGCTGCCCGCCATGACCC
>NZ_JASCOO010000123.1:0-11129 GCF_029959485.1 Stenotrophomonas sp. PS02301 | reverse complement strand
GTCCAGCAGCGGATGCGTCTGCGCCACCGGCAGATGCGCGGCCTGCAGCAGCAGCGCGCGCGCCTGGCGCAGCCGCGTCCGCTGCCGGCCCAGCTCCCAGGTCTTGGCAACCAGCACCGTCCAGGTAGCGATCGAGGCGAGTGCCAGCCCGATCATCACGGTCTGCACCACGCCATCGGCGGCCTGGTACATGCCCCACGGCGTCAGGTCATGCGGCAGTGCCGCCACGGCGGCAGGAAGAGCGATGGGCAAGGTCATGGGCGGAGTCGTCGGTCAGGGGCATCGCGGCACGTGACAGGGCCGGAGGCGGGAAAGGGGCGAACAAGTATCGGGGGGCGAGGCGGTGGAAATCAGCGCGGGGCGGACAGCACGTTCAGCGCTCCGACGGGCGATCGGGCGTGACCGACGGCCTTGGCGCGGGCCGCGACAGCACGTAGCCAGCGCTGGCCACGAAGAACAGGCCGACGCCAAGCAGCAGCGGCCAGGACGGATGCGCCCCCCAGCAGAACATGGCGAACCCGAACGCCATGCCGGCGCCGGCGAAGGCCTTGCCCTTGCGGCTGATCGCGCCCTGTTCGCGCCACAGCCGCAGCGATGGACCGTAACGGGGGTGCTCGAGCAGCCGGCGTTCGAACGTCGGCGAGCTGCGCGCGAAGCAGCCGACCGCCAGGATCAGGAAGATCGTGGTCGGCATCACCGGCAGCAGGGCGCCGATGACGCCCAGCGCCACCATGATCCAGCCCAGGCCGAACCAGAGCCAGCGCATCATGGGCGGCGGTGGTGGTCCGGCACGGCGGGCGTGCAGCAAGCGGCGGTCATGCGAATTCTTCCTCGACATGCCCGTGCACGCTTCGGAAGGCCGCGTCGGCCGCATCGATCACCTGCTGCTCCTGCGCCTCGGTCAGCGCGAGACCATCGAGCGCGGCGGTGAACTCGCGCCAGTGGCGGGCCGCGCCATCGGGATGCGCGGCCAGATGGCGCGCGCCAAAACCGCTGTCCAGACCGAGCCTGGCGGCCATCTTGTACAGCACGGTGCCGCCCAGGTTGGAGCCTTCGGCCACGTACAGCCATCCCAGCGCGGCCGGCAGCGGCAGATCGCCATCCAGGCGCGTCGACGCCGGCAGCGGCAGCGTCTGTTCGAGGTCGGCCAGGTCGCGGGCGATCAGGGGCAGCCGGCGGCGCTCGTCCAGATCGGGCAGCAGCGCGTCCAGCGCGGGGTTGCCGTAGAGCGCATCGATATCGCGGTGGAAGCGGTACTGCACGCGCAGGAATTTTGCGAACAGGTCGCGGCTGGCGAAGATGTCGCCGGCCATGATGCGCTTGTCCAGCGCGCCGTGGCTGTCACGGGTGGCCGCCTTGAGGCGTTGGCTGCGGGTGGCTTGGGGAGTATCGATGACGATCATGGCACTGCTTGGATGGGGAAGTGGGGCACGGTTCTCTGTTGAAGACGTCTGGCACGGGGGTAACCCCAAGCCCATTGTCGCGTGATCAGCGGTGCGACCGTCACATGCCACCGTCACGGCCTTGCCCCGATAATACGGACCACGCCCTGCCACTGGAATGACACGATGATCACCACCGAACCGCGCATGACCAATCTGTTCCTGCAGCTCGGCCTCGACGCCAGCGAGGCGGCGATTGCCGCCTTCATCCGCGATCACCAGCTGTCCAACGAGATCCGCCTGATCGAAGCACCCTACTGGAACGAGGGGCAGCGCCAGTTCCTGACCGAGCAGCTGCGCTCGGATGCCGAGTGGGCGATCGTGGTCGATGAGCTCAGCGAAGCCCTGCACGCCGATGCGACCGTACAGGCCAACGCGGGCTGAGCGATCGCGGGATGCCGATACCGGCCGCGCACCCTGTGTGCCGGCCGGATGCACGCAGGGGCCGGCAATGCCGGCCCCTGTCGTGTCCGGGCATCAGTAGCGGTAGGTCAGCGCCAGCCGCACGGTCCGGCCCGGTGCGGGCATCACGCCCAGCGCCAGCGGATCGAGGTAGTAACGATCGGTCAGGTTGTCCACGTTGAGGTCCACCGCGAACTGCTCGCTGGCCTGCCAGCTGGCGAACAGATCCACGATGGTCGCCGGGCGGTACAGCTGCTGGATCGCCGACAGACCGACGTTCCATTCCTTGTCCAGCTTGCTGATCGGGCCGGCGTTGTGGATCACCCGGGTACCGACGCTGAGGCGCTGGTCGAACAGGCGCGAGCCCAGGGTCATGTTGACGTTGTAGCGTGGCGGGTTCTGGGTGTTGCTGTAGGAGCCTTCAAAGCCACCATCCACGCAGTCCGGGGTGTTCTTCAGCTCCTCGATCCTGCGCTGGATCCCGTAGGCGCGGCGCTCGGCGGCGATATCCGGCGCGCAGGTCTTGGCCTGGAGGTAGTAGTGCGCGGACAGATCGGCGAACACCGTGCCGCTGTCATAGCTGGACTGCAACTCCACGCCGGAGACCTTGAAACGGTCCACGTTGCGGATCAGACCGGCCGACAGGGTGCGGTAGTCGCGGGTGATCAGATCATCGATGCGTGTGTTGAAGTAGGCCAGCTTGAAGCCCGCCTGGTCGCCCTCGGTGAACAGATTGTGGCGTACCGTGCTCGCGCCGATTTCCCAGGTCCCTGCCCGCTCCGGCTTGAGCTCACCGGTGGGCTTGGCCGCGGTGAACAGGCCCAGCGTGGTTTCGAACAGGCTCGGCAGCTTCACGCCTTCGGCGTACTTCACATACACCATCGTGTCTTCGTCGAAGCGGTAGGCAACGCTGGCGCTGGGCATGAAGGCACTGTCGCGGCGACGGATCGGCTGCGACCAGGTCCAGCTGACCGGCACGCTCAGGTCTTCGGCGTCATCGGCGTCATAGAAGTTCCAACCGGTGATGTCACCGACCGTGCCCTTCTCATACGGCGAAGCCAGCAGCGAGGCCTCGGTGAACTGGCCATTGGCATCCGGATACCAGTTCAGCATGGCGATGCGCTTGGCGCGCCATGCCGGCAGGTTCGGGTTGCCATCCAGCAGCTGCGTGTAGCGGTACTGACCGATCACGCCGTAGGCGTCCGGCGTGGCCAGGCGGTTGCGGTCATGCACGTTGACGCGGTTGTAGCGGCCACCGACCACCACTTCCCAATGCTCGTCCGGCTGCCATTTGACCGAGGCCACCGCGCTGTATTCCTTGCGCTCGGCATTGCGCAGGAAGCGGTTGTTGACCAGGTCGTCGTGCATGACCGGCGCGTGCGGGCCGGGGCCGACGTCCTCATCGCTGAAGGACAGACCGTAGTCCAGCGTGAACAGCCCGGCGCCGGTATCCAGATGCGTGGTGTTGCCCACATCGAAGCCGAGCCGCGTCTGCGTCAACTCATTGCGGTAGGCATCCTTGTAGCCCGGATCGGTATTGAACGACGGGCCGTCGTACCACTCGGTGCGGCGATCGAAGTACCACGGCGTGATGCCGGTCAGGCCGTTGTACATCAGGCTGTCGGCGTCGGTGTACCAGAGGTTGGCCTTCAGATCGATCAGCTCGTTGTCCGGGTTGAAGCGGTAGCGCAGGTTGTAGGCATCCATGTCGACATGGCCCGGATCCCACTGCGGTACGCGGTCACGGTCCACACGGATGATCTGCGAGGCCATGATTTCGCCGGCGGTGCCTTCATAGCGGCGGTAGCCGGCTTCCAGCGTCTGGTTGTCGTCGATGCGCCAAGTGCCCTTGAGCAGGAACGACTTCGAGCGCGAGGAGGTGTTGAACACCTCGGTATCCGGCGGATTCAACGGCGCCAAGGTGCGCCGGGTCTGCGGGAAATCGTCGTAGCCATGCTTGCCCGAGAAATAGTTGCCGTTCTCGCGCCATGCGTACGCCGCGACCAGGTCGAAACGATCCCAATGCTTGGCGGTGGCGATGTTGAAGAACTGGCTGCCCAGCGCGCTGCGGTCGGTACGCGGTGCGGCGTCATAGGCGGGCACGTTGTTGGCGCTGGCATTGGCCATGCCGGTGCGCACGCGCAGCCCGGCATCGCGGCCGTCGCGCAGCACGTCTTCGATCTTCAGCGTTTCCATCTCCACCACGCCGCCGATGCCACCGGAGGCGTTGACACCCAGGCTCGGGCCCTTGGTGATGGTGATGTTGGAGATCAGGTCCGGATCCAGATAGGTGCGCTGCGACTGGCCTGCGTAACCACGGTAGGTATCCATGGTGGACTGACCGCCGTCGATGATCACCGGGATGCGGCTCTGGCCCTGGATGCCGCGGATGTTCACGTCCAGCGCGTTGGCGGTACGCGGATCGCCCGCGGTGACGCCGGCCACGCCCTTGACGATGTCCGCGGTGGAGGTGCCGCGGAAGCGCTCGATGGTGGCGCGCGCGATGTAGGCACTGGAACCGGCCGTGCGGTACACCTCCAGCGCACGCTCGGCATCGCCGCCGCCCTCGATGCGGTCACCGGCCACGCTCAGCGCGTCGGTGACGATCAGGCCATCGTCGTTGGCTGCCACGGCAGCGCGCTCCAGCGTGACCGCGTCCGGCCCGACCTGGCGCAGGCTCAGCCCGCTGCCCTGCAGCAGGCGCAGCAAGGCAGACTGCGCATCCATCTGCCCGGCCACCGCCGTGGAGGTCACGCCTTCGGCCAGCGCGGCCGGATAGGCGACCTGCACCCCGGACTGGCGCATGTACGTGCGCAGCGCATCGGACAGCGGCTGGGCGGGAATGTCGAACCGCAGCGTCGCCGCAGCGGGTACCGCGCTGGATTGGGCGAATGCCGGCAGGCCGGGCGCGGCCGCCAGGCCAGCAGTGAGCAAAGCGATGCAGAGACGTGACGGGCGCGGACGATGGCCCGCGCGGGTGGAGATGCGCATGGAAAACCCTGTCAGAAGATCAGTGCCGCAGAGGCGGGTCACCCGCACGCGGGTGCGGATGCAGCGTACGTACGTGGCGGCGGCGGGTACGTTATGCCGGGTAAGACGAACGAACCGTGCGCAGCCCCAAGACCCGTGCGTGTACGTGATGCCACGACCACGGGCTCGCCGCGCTACTCCGCCGTGATGTTGGCCGGTGCCACGATCGCCACCCCCATCGGCAGCCGGGTGACGCGCAAGCCAGCGCTCACCGCCAGCGCGTCCAGTGCCTGCTCCGGCCGGTCGATGCGAAAGGCAGCGTTGACGGTCGGCAATGCGGACAGATCGCCGCGCACGAAGGTGGCGCCGGCGCGATAGCGCGCGATGCGCCGCACCGCATCCTCGACCCCGGTCGCCTCGAGCAGCAGTTCGCCCTCGCGCCATGCGGCGATGCGGTCAAGGGCGACGTCCTGCTCCCGCACGACCCGCCCGCCCGGTGCAAAGCGCGCGCGCTGGCCCGCGTCGAGATATGTCCAGCCCGCCCGATCGGCCGCTGCGACCCGGACCCGTCCCTGCTCGACCCTCGTTTCCACGTGATCGTCTTCTCTGGCGACCGCGAACGCCGTGGAGATGTCTTCGATCACACCGCCCTGCGCCTCCACCTGGAACGGACGCGCCGGATCGGGCGTCACCTGGAACCAGGCGTGCCCGCGCAACAGCGCGATGCGGCGCACCTGCCCGTCGTACCGGACCGCGATGGCACTGTCGGCATCGAGCACGGCGCGGCTGCCATCGGGCAGCGCCACGGCCTGGATGCCCGTCCCGCTGCGGTGATCGGCCTGCAGCCGCAGCCACGCCTCCGGTGCCACCCACGCAAGCGCGAGCAGCGCCGCGCTGGCCACCCCGACCAGCGGCCACCGCGGCCGGCGCCGTGACCGTGTTGCCGCCGCGGCGGGCGCCGGTCGCGGCCCGAGGCTGCGCCACAACTGGCGCTCGTATTCGAACGTGCGGCGATTGTCAGGCTCGGCCAGCCACTGCTCGAAAGCCTGCATCTGCACCGGCTCGACCGCGCCGGACGCCAGCCAGGCAATCCAGGCACGGGCCTGGACGGCAGCAGGGTCGGACGGCGGCAAGGGTCGGGACATCGGCGGTTGTTCGTGCGGGCTCATGGCTGGCGGTGGATCGCGCGATCACGCGCGGACGAAGAAGATGCCGGAAGGGACGGCATTATGATCAAGACGGATGGGAAACGGGCTTCCCCAAGCCCAGGCGGTGCCGCTCAGCGCCCGTTGCGCGCCCAGGCCAATCGCTGCAGTGCACTGCGCACGTGGTTTTCCACGGTCGTCACGGACACGCCCTGACGTTTGGCGACCTCCACCTGGGTCATGCCCTGCAGGCGGTTGAGGCGGAAGATCGTGCGGGTCGGCTCGGGCAGGTGCTCCGCTGCGTCCAGCACGCGCTGCAGTTCGTCCTGCGCCATCGCCTGCTCTTCGGTTGAGAGCGCCTCCTCCGGGCCCCACAGGTAGTGCTCGGCCAACAGGCGCGTGCGGCGCGTGCGCTCACGCCCATGATCGGTCGCCAGGTTGGCAGCCAGCCGGTACAGATAGGCGCGCGGGTTGCTGATCGGTTGCCCGCTGTCCACGCCCCGGGCCTTGAACCAGATGGACTGGATCACATCCTCAGCGCCGCTGTCGCTGCCCAGAATGCGCTGCACCAGACGCAGCAGCGCCGGGCGTTCGCGGATCAACAGCTCGGTCAGGGTAGTGGCGTTGGTGGACATGGGCCGATGCACGAAGCGGGGCCGCAGGGACACGACAACCCGTAAGGCGCGGCATGTTACTCCGCAAATGAGAATCAGTCACGTTTGCAGATCGAGCGGGTGGGCCTCACAGGCACTCGGTCAGCCCGTCGTACATGCTGTCGGGCGTGCCCGGCAACGGGGCGTGCAGTGCCTGCCCCTGCTCCAGGGTCTGCAGCAACACAGGCAACTGCGTATTGGCCGCCAACGGCGCCCGGCAGGCCCAGGTCCGCGCATCGACCACGATCGCCCCGCTGGCGGCGTCGACGCGGGCGGTACTGCCGGTGAAGGTCCACACGCATTCCTCCACCCGCCCGCTGGCCGCCTCCACCGAGCAGCGGAAGCGCAGCGCCTGCAGGTTGTGGTACTCGCCCTCGCAGAACGTGTCGCCGCAGACGTCGTTGAAGCCCCCGACCAAGCGGGCTTCCACCGCACGGAAGCGCTCCCAGCCCACGGCCTGGGTCGGGTAGGTCCGCGCGTCGACGAAGGTCTCCGCGGTACGGCCGTCCATCGGGAGGCTGCAGACCGCCAGTACCAGCAGAGCGCTCGGGAAGATCGGTTTCATGGGTGTCTCCTGTACGGCGTTGGGGAAGCGCATGCTCAGTTGAGGCACTCGAACAGCGCGTCGTGCATGGATCGGTGTGTGCCCGGGAGCGGCCGGGTCAACGCGTCAGGTCGCCCGAGTGCGGCATGCAGTGCTTCCACGGAGGTATCGGGCGCCAGCGGCGCCACGCACGCCCAAGTCCGGCTGTCCGGCACTACCTCTCCGGTGGTCGGCTCCACCTCCAGGTTGCCCGCCGCGATGACCAGCACGCAGGACGCGACGCGTCCACTGGGCGCGTTTACCGAGCAGCGGAACTGCAGGACGACATGGTTGCTGAACTCACCCTCGCAGTACGTATCGCCACACAGGTCATGGAACTCCCGGTTCAGATGATCCTGGAGATCGTAGAAGCGGTCCCAGTTGGCTTCGGTGTAGGGGAAGTCGACCAGATCCACGTACGGACCACTGCGGGCGCGGGCCTCCCCGGCCACCGCCGCGAGGGACAGGACGAGCGCCATCGACAGGCAGGCCATCCGATTTGTCAGGGTCATCACCATCCTCCAAGCGGGTTCGTGGCCATGATCGACCGCTCGGCCAGGCGCAACCATCGGCCCTCTGCCCGGGGCAGGGTCGGGATTGACGGCACTGCCCTGTGGCGGTCTGCCCACCCTCCCCCGCGCGCAGGGTGACCTTCCTGGCCCACGCCCGCTGCGGATCGACCGATCGGCGGCACGGCCGCTGCACGCTGGCCGCCAATGGGCCTAAAATGGCGGACTTTGCGCCCTACCCCCTCTCAGCTGGAGCACGACCATGGGTCTGGAACTCGTTTCGCCGGGCAAGAACCCGCCGGAAGAAATCAACGTCATCATCGAAATCCCGAAGGATTCCGAGCCGGTGAAGTACGAAGTGGACAAGGAAACCGGCGCGATCTTCGTCGACCGCATCCTCTCCACCCCGATGCGCTACCCGTGCAACTACGGCTATGTGCCGAGCACCCTGTGCGGCGATGGCGATCCGGCCGACGTGCTGGTGGTGCTGCCGCTGCCGCTGGTCCCGGGCTCGGTGGTGCGTTGCCGTCCGGTCGGCGTGCTCAAGATGAGCGATGAAGCCGGCAGCGACGAGAAGATCCTGGCCGTGCCGATCTCCAAGGTGTTCAGTGGCTATGCCCACGTCGAGGACATCGAGCAGGTGTCCAGCCACTGGCTGGAGCGCATCGGCCACTTCTTCGAGCACTACAAGGATCTGGAAAAGGGCAAGTGGGTCAAGCTGGATGGCTGGGGCGGCGCCGCCGAAGCCAAGAAGATCCTGGTCGAAGCGCACCAGCGCTACCTCGGCAACATCGCCTGAGACTGACCTGCGTCGCTCCGGCACACCGCTGCCGGAGCGATGCGCATCACGTTTTTTCAATGCGGCACATCACTATTCGTGCCGGATTGGGTACATTGCGTCTCTTCACACCGTCCACGGTGCGTTTCACCGTGGTCAGCCAGGGGACCGTGTCGTGCGCATTCTGCTTGTTGGGGACGAAGCCAGCCTGTCGGCTGAGCTGTTGGAATTCATTGCCGATCTTGGGGAAGAGTGGCAACCGCTGACCGCGACCGATGGCCAGAGCGCCATGGGCATCGTTGCCGGCTCGCCGGTGGATGCGGTGATCGTGTGCCCGCAGTTGCCCGATCTCAACGCCACCACGCTGCTCGGCCAGATCCGTACGCTGCGCCCTGAGACCATCCGTATCGCGCTGGTGGATGCCGAGCATGGCAACCGCCCGCCGCCGGCGCGCCTGATCGGCGTGGCCCACCGCTTCCTGCCGATGCCGCTGGCCCCGGAGGTCCTGCTCGAAGCCCTGACCAGCCTGGAAGAGCTGCGCGAACTGCTCGACAGCGCGCGCCTGCGCAGCGCCATCGGCCGGATCGAGAAGCTGCCCTCCCCGCCGCATCTGTACCTGACCCTGACCCAGGCGCTGGAACACGACGACGATACCAACACCGCCGACGTGGCCAAGCTGGTCGCGGCCGACCCGGCCATCGCGGCCAAGGTGCTGCAGCTCTCCAACTCGGCCTTCTTCAACAATGGCCGGATCATCTCCGACCTGCGCACCGCGGTGACCCGCCTGGGGCTGTCCACCCTGCGTGATCTGGTCCTGGCCAGCGAAGTGTTCTCCGCGCAGCCGCTGTCCGGTGCCGAGCGCAACTCGCTGCAGCAGCGCGCGCTGCTGGCCTCCCGCCTGGCCGCCAAGCTGTTGCCGGAGTCCAGCGCCGAACTGGGCGCCACCGCGGCCCTGCTGGCCGACATCGGGCTGCTGCTCCCGGGCGTACGCAACGAACGCAGCGCCGAAGACCCGGCAGAGAATCGCCCGGGTCACGCCGAGGCAGGCGCCTACCTGCTGGGGCTGTGGGGCCTGCCGATGCCGATCATCGAGGCGGTGGCCTTCCACCTGCAGCCGCAGCGCTCGAACACCCGCAGTTTCTGGGTGACCGGTGCGGTGCACGTAGCACTGGCGCTGATCAATGGCGATCCGGTGGACGAGGAGTATCTGCAGCGGGCCGGCGTGCTCAACAAGCTGCCGCAGTGGCGCGATCACGCCAACGCACTGATGGGGCTGGTCGCCAGCGACGCCTGAGTGTGAGGTGGAACGTTCTCAAAGGATGGCGCGCCCTGTGGCGCGCCATCGTCGTTTCAGCGCTGCGGACAGGCGTCCAGCACGCAATCACGCCAGAGGCGCTCACACATGGCAGCCGAGCGGCCCTCGGCCAGGCATTCGGCACGGACGCCTTCGCAGTAGCGCCCTCCTGCGCAGATGATCAGGCTGGGCGATGCACTGGCGCCAAGCGCGAGGGACGCAAGGAACACGGCCGAAAATTTCTGAGCGAGCGTCATTTTCATATCGATCTCTCAATCGTCCAAGATTGGACCGATTGACGGTATCAACTGAATTTCCACTCGAAACGTGAAACGGATCACCCTTCGCTGAAACTCAGAGTTTCCTTACCCACAACGCAAAGAGGGCGGACCTTGCGGTCCGCCCTCCTTTTTTACGCCATTGCTTCGATGGATCAGAAGCGCTGGGTGTACTTCAGGTAGTAGAACCGACCGATGTCGAAGCCGCCGTAGTAGGAGAAGCTCGAGTTCGGCTGGCTGTACATCACCGGGCCTTCGTGGTTGAACACGTTGTTCGCGCCTGCCGAGATGGTGGCATCCCACGGGGTGGTGTAACGCACCTGCAGGTCATGGAACGTGTTCGAACCGGTGTTGCGCACCGGGATCGCCAGCGTATAGGCCGACGAGTAGCTCGGGTTGTTGCACTCCGGGCCGCCTTCGCGATCGTAGGCGCACTCTTCCTTCAGGCCGGAGTAGTAACGCATGCCCCAGTTGACGCCGAAGTTGCCCAGGCTCCAATCGATGTTCAGGTTGGAACGCACGCGGAAGTTGCCGCCCCAGTCGCCCGTGCCCCAGCCAGTGTGCTGCTCGACAGCGGTTTCAGCTTCGTTGTCGCGCTTGTACTCGAGGTAGTCCACATACGTGGTCTTCCAGTCGATGACGACATTGCCGAAGGACAGTTCCGGCAGACGGTAACGGATACCCAGATCGTAACCTGCGGTTTCCTGGTAGCCGCCGTTGATCAGCGTACGGGTCACGTCGACGACCTGACCGGAGTCGGTGTCACGGGTGACTCGGTCACAGGCGTTGGCGTTGTTCAGCACGTAGCACTGGTTGAGGATCGAGGTGACCGACTCTGCCGCGATGACGTTGTCGATGCGGATCTTCCACCAGTCCAGGCTGACATCCAGGCCCTGCACGAAGTTCGGGCTGTAGACCAGGCCGACCGTCCAGGTCTTGGAGGTTTCCGGCAGCAGACCATCATTGGAGCCGGACAGGTACGGGTAGTTCGACTGTGCGCCCGGGCCGGTGGCATCGATGCCACCGGCCGCTTCCTGCCGGAAGTTGGCCGGCACCGCCCCGCCGCAGCGGGCGG
>NZ_JASCOO010000122.1:0-11178 GCF_029959485.1 Stenotrophomonas sp. PS02301 | reverse complement strand
CGGGGGGGGGGGCTGTAAGCATGGTTGGCATGGGCCCCACGGTTTGCAAAGCAAACCGTGGGGCGTCAGCGCGAATGCGCTTATGCACCATGCGAGGCCAGCTGACCCAGGCGCTGCACCGCGACCGAGACGGTCGGGTAGTCCAGGGTCTTCTGCTCGGCCAGCTCGGCCAGCATCGCCAGGGTGAAGCGCAGGCTGCTGTCATCGCGCCCCATCCAGGCGGCGACCTTGGCTTCGGCACTGCTGCCCTTCATCGACAGGACCTGGGCAGCCAGGTTGCGATGGTGGGCGGCCAGCTCGTCGCGCAGCACGCCACGGGCCACGGCGTGCCAGCGGCCGTTGACCTCCAGCGCGTCGATCTGCTCGAACAGCCACGGCAGCTGCAGGGCGTCGCCCAGGCGGAAGTGGACCTTGGAGACGTCCACCGGCTTGAGCTTGCGGGTGCGGGCCAGCTCGATGATGTCGAACGCCGGCTCCAGGAACTGCAGTTCCGAGAGCTGCTGCGACAACGCCGGCGGCAGGCCCTTGTCCTTCCACTCCTGCACGCTGGCCTCGTAGGCCGGGCGCTGCGAATCGGGCAGCACGCCCGAGGCGTCGCGGATGTCGTTGAAGGCAGCCTGGTAGCGGTTGACCGCTTCGGTGATGCCCGGCATGGCGCCCGGGCGCGAGAGCAGCCAGCGCACGAACGAACGCTGCAGCTTCCAGATCACTTCCAGCGCGTCGATCTGCACCGACTCCGGCAGCGTGCCGTCGAGGGCGTCGATCTGTGCCCACAGGGCGCGTGCATCCAGCGTTTCACGGCTGATCGTGTACGCCTTGGCGACCTCGGCCACGGTGCGGCCGGTGTCTTCCTGCATGCGCATCAGGAAGGTGGCGCCCATGCGGTTGATGGTCTGGTTGGTCACGGCCGTGGCGATGATTTCGCGCTTCAGGCGGTGACGCTCCATCGCATCGGCGTACTTCTTCTGCAGCGGCGTCGGGAAGTAGCGCTGCAGCTCCTTGGACAGGTACGGATCTTCCGGAATGTCCGACTCCAGCAGCTGCTGGAAGGCCACCAGCTTGGAGTAGGACAACAGCACCGACAGTTCCGGACGGGTCAGGCCCTGGCCACGCGCCTTGCGTGCGGACAGTTCCGCATCCGAGGGCAGGTACTCGATCTGGCGATCCAGCAGGCCCTGCTGTTCCAGGGTGCGGATGAAGTGCTGCTTGGAACCCAGGCGCTTGACCGCCATGCGTTCCATCAGGCTCAGCGCCTGGTTCTGACGGTAGTTGTCCATCAGCACCAGCGCGGCCACTTCGTCGGTCATCGAGGCCAGCAGCTTGTTGCGCTGTTCGACGGTCAACTTTTTGGCACGCACCACATCGTTGAGCAGGATCTTGATGTTGACTTCGTGATCGGAGGTGTCCACACCGGCCGAGTTGTCGATGAAGTCGGTGTTGAGCAGCACGCCGGCCTGGGCGGCTTCGATACGGCCCAGCTGGGTCATGCCCAGGTTGCCGCCCTCGCCCACCACCTTGCAGCGCAGCTCGCCGCCATTGACGCGCAGCGCGTTGTTGGCGCGGTCGCCGACATCGCTGTGCTGCTCGCTGGCCGCCTTGACGTAGGTACCGATGCCGCCGTTCCACAACAGATCGACCGGCGCCTTGAGGATCGCGCTCATCAGATCGTTCGGGGTCATCGACTTGATGCCCTCGTCCAGGCCGAGCACCTCACGCACCTGCGGGGTGATCTCGATCGACTTCAGCGTACGCGGGTACACGCCGCCGCCCTTGCTGATCAGCTTGGCATCGTAATCGGCCCAGCTGGAGCGCGGCACGGTGAACAGACGCTCGCGCTCGACGAAGGTCGTGGCCGCATCCGGGTTCGGGTCCAGGAAGATGTGGCGGTGATCGAATGCAGCCACCAGGCGGATGTGGCGCGACAACAGCATGCCGTTGCCGAACACGTCGCCGGACATGTCGCCCACGCCGACCGCGGTGAAGTCCTGGCTCTGGCTGTCACGGCCCAGCGCACGGAAGTGGCGCTTGACCGACTCCCACGCACCGCGGGCGGTGATGCCCATGCCCTTGTGGTCGTAACCGACCGAGCCACCGGAGGCGAACGCATCGCCCATCCAGAAGCCGTGCGCCACGGCCAGGCCGTTGGCGATGTCGGAGAAGGTCGCGGTGCCCTTGTCGGCGGCCACCACCAGGTACGGGTCGTCCATGTCGTGGCGGACCACGTCCACCGGCGGCACGATCTTGTTGTTGACGATGTTGTCGGTGATGTCCAGCAGGCCCTGGATGAACAGCTTGTAGCAGGCCACGCCGTTGGCGAACACCGCATCACGGTCACCGTTGACCGGCGGCATCTTGGCGAAGAAGCCGCCCTTCGCGCCGACCGGCACGATCACGGTGTTCTTGACCATCTGTGCCTTGACCAGGCCCAGCACCTCGGTACGGAAATCTTCGCGACGGTCCGACCAGCGCAGGCCGCCACGGGCGACGGCACCGAAACGCAGGTGGGTACCTTCCACGCGCGGGCCGTACACGAAGATTTCGCGGTACGGGCGCGGCTTGGGCAGGTCCGGCACCAGCGCCGAATCGAACTTGAAGCTGATGACGTGGCCCGGGCGGCCCTCGGCATCGGTCTGGTAGTAGCTGGTGCGCAGGGTCGCATCGATCACGCCCATGAAGCTGCGCAGGATGCGGTCTTCATCGAGGCTGGAGACGCGGTCCATCAGCTTGAGCAGCGCATCGCGCGCGGCGTCCATCTGCACGGTGCGGTCGCCCTTGCGCGCATCGACCACGGTCTTGAGCACTTTCAGGGTGGCTTCGTCACCGCCGGCGAGCACGGTCAGGTGCGCGCGCAGCTGGGCCTGGCCCTCGGCGATCGCGTCCTTGCTCTCGTGGCCGGTGGCCGGATCGAAGCGGGCTTCGAACAACTCCACCAGCAGGCGGGCCAGCAGCGGGTAACGGGTGAAGGTGCCTTCCACATAGGCCTGCGAGAACGGCACGCCGGTCTGCAGCAGGTACTTGCAGTAGCCACGCAGCATCGCCACCTGGCGCCAGTGCAGGCCGGCGGCGAGCACGAGGCGGTTGAAGCCGTCGTTCTCGGCATCGCCGTGCCACACGCGGGCGAAGGTTTCACCGAAGGCGGCATCAACGCTCGGCGCATCGATCGCACCGGCCACCGATTCCACTTCGAAGTCCTGCACATACACCGGGGCGTTATCGACCGTCAGACGGTACGGACGCTCGGCGATGACACGCAGGCCCATGTTTTCCATCATCGGCAGCGCATCGGACAGCGGAATATCGTCCAACTGGCGATACAGCTTCAGGCGCAGGCCATCGCCGCCTTCGCGCTGCACGGCCTGCAGGCTCAGGCGCAGATCGTCCGGGCCGGTCAGCGCATCCAGCTGGCTGACGTCATTGGCGGCGATCTCGGTGCTGGAGTCTTCGATGTAGCCGGCCGGCAACGCCTTGCCGATACGCGCCGCGATGCGCAGGCCTTCGCCCTCACCGTGACGGGCCACCAGCGCTTCGCGCAGATCGTCCTGCCAGTTGCGCAGCACCTGGGCAAGCTTCTGCTCCAGTGCGCTGGTATCCACTTCCAGGGTCTGGCCAGCCTTCGGGCGCACGATCAGGTGCACCTGGGCCAGCGGCGACTCACCGAGCACGACCGAGCTGTCCACGTACTCGCCCTGCAGGGCGTCCTTGAGCATGGCTTCGATGCGCAGGCGCACATCGGTGTTGAAGCGTTCGCGCGGCAGGTACACCAGCGCGGAGATGAAACGGCTGTACTTGTCACGGCGCAGGAACAGACGGCTGCGCACGCGCTCCTGCAGGCCCAGCACGCCCATGGCGGTGCGGAACAGTTCGTCCTCGCTGGACTGGAACAGCTCTTCGCGCGGCAGGGTTTCCAGGATGTGGCGCAGGGCCTTGCCGCTGTGGCTGCTCGGTGCCAGGCCGGACTTGCTCATCACGTATTCGTGGCGCTGGCGCACCAGCGGGATTTCCCACGGGCGGCGGTTGTACGCGCTGGAGGTGAACAGACCCAGGAAGCGCTGCTCGCCGATGATCTTGCCCTTGGCGTCGAATTCGAGCACGCCGATGTAATCCATGTAACCGGCGCGATGCACGCGCGAGCGGGCATTGGTCTTGGTCAGGATCAGCGCGTCCTTCAACCCGGTGGTGGCATTGAGGCCCTGCGCGGCGAGGGTCTTGACCGGACGTGCAGCGGACTTGTCCTGCCCGCGCATCAGGCCCAGGCCGGTGTCGTTCAACGGCGCCAGCACGTCTTCCTTGCCCTGCTTCTCGACGCGGTATTCGCGGTAACCGAAGAAGGTGAAGTGGTTGTCGGCGGCCCAGCGCAGGAACTCCTGCGCCTCAGCGCGCGAGGCGGCATCGACGGGCAGCTGGCGGCTGCCGAGGTCGTCGGCCAGGCTCTGCGCCTTGGCACGCATCGCGTCCCAATCGCGGACGATGGCACGCACCTCGTCCAGCGCCTTGATGATCGCCTTCTCAACGTCGGCCATCGCCTCGGCCGGCTGGCGGTCGATCTCCAGCAGCATCACCGATTCGGAGGTGCCGTCGCTGACACCGGTCAGCTTGCCGGCCTTGTCACGCGCGAAACGGATCACCGGGTGACCCAGCACGTGCACGCCGACGCCATGCTCGGCCAGCGACATCGTGACGGTGTCGACCAGGAACGGCATATCGTCGTTGACGATCTGCAGCACCGTGTGCGGCGACTCCCACCCGTTGCTCTTCAGCGTCGGGTTGAACACGCGGACGTTGGCCTTGCCGGACTTGCGCACGCGCGCAAATTCCAGCGTGTCCGCTGCCAGTGCAGCCCACTCCTCGGCGCTGTGGTGCGGGAACTCGTCCGCCTCCATGCGCTTGTAGAAGTCGGCGGCAAAAGCCACTGCCTCGGCCTGCCCGGCCGACGGGTAGCGCTTGCGCAAGGCCGTGTACACCGGCTCCAGCGAGAAGCCCACTGGCGAAACAGTCTGCGTATCGGCTGGTTTGGATTTGTTTTTCACGGTCTTGGCTGCTGGTTTTTGCGGTTTCATGACGGAGCGGTGCGTGTTGCTCAGTTGGGAAAATGAAATTGTAGGCCTACCGCACAGAAATACCTTGCTGCAGGACGGAATAAGGTGATTCGGGTTGGGTCCCGTTTACATCGCCACCGTCAGTTCGGACGGGTACGGATCAACGCATCGGGGTTTCATCCGACGCAGCATCGGCCGCTTCGGTTGCAACTTGACGTTGGTCATCAAACGCGACGGAAAGACAAGGCTTCTACAATTCTGAACTGGACGGTATAGTCCACCCCGTGACTCCCCCACCCCCCGCCGCCAGCGCCATGGACGCGCGCGATCATCGCGTGTTCGATGCTGTGCGCGAACTGCTGGCCAGCCACGGCATGCAATTGAGCATGGACGCCGTGGCCCAGCACGCGGGCTGCTCCAAGCAGACGCTCTACAGCCGCTACGGCAGCAAGCAGGAACTGCTGCGCCGGGTGATGCAGCGGCATGTCTGCCGCGCGACCGCCGGGCTGCGCTCACTCGACGGTGATGACCTGCGTGGCAGCCTGCTGCAGTTCGCCAACGACTACCTGGACCATTTCAACCAGCCGCATGTGGTCCAGGCCCGAAGGCTGATCGCGACAGAATCCAGCCAGTTCCCCCAGGAAGCCCGTACCCTCTATCAGGACGGCGCCGGGGCCCTGGCGCTTCACGTATCTGAATGGCTGGCAACACGCTCTGCCCGGGGCCAATTGAGGCATGACGACCCGCACTTCATGGCTGAACTGCTATTGAGCATGATCGCCGGCTTGGATGTCGAAAAACAGCGCTTCCATATCCCCCATCGCGCTGACGCCGCCGTGCGCCGCCGCTGGGCAGAATTCTCCGTTGACAGCTTCCTGCGCGCGTTCGCCGCGCCCGAAGCCGCCACGGCTTCGTATTCAAACCAACACCGGAGCTTCTCCTGATGATCGCCCCACTCCGCACCCTTGCCCTGACGTGCGCAGTCGCCCTTGCGTTTACCGCCTGCAAGAAGGAAGAGCAGCAGGCCCCGCCGCCGCCGGAGGTGGGCGTGATCGAGGCCAAGCCGCAGACCCTGCCGTTGCAGCGTGAACTGGTCGGCCGCCTTTCGCCGTTCCGCAGTGCCGACGTCCGGGCCCGCGTGCCGGGCGTGCTGCTCAAGCGCGTCTATCAGGAAGGCTCGGATGTGAAGGAAGGCCAGGTGCTGTTCCTGATCGATCCAGCCCCCCTGCGTGCCTCGCTCAATGCTGCGCAGGCCGAACTGGCCTCGGCCCAGGCCACCGCCGCCAATGCCAAGGCCGCTGCCAACCGCGCCCGCTCGCTGGCGCCGCAGGCCTACGTCTCCAAGTCCGACCTGGATGCAGCCGAAGCCACCGAGCGCACTGCCGCTGCCGCCGTGCAGCAGGCCCAGGCCTCGCTGGCCAGCGCGAAGATCAACCTCGGCTATGCCGAAGTGCGCTCGCCGATCAGCGGCCGCGCTGGCAAGCAGCAGGTCACTGAAGGTGCGCTGGTTGGCCAGGGCGATGTGACCCTGCTGACCACCGTGGATCAGCTCGACCCGCTGTACGTGAACTTCTCGATGAGCGTGGATGAGCTGACCCAGATGCGCGCGGCCCAGGCCAAGGGCGCACTGGCCCTTAGTGGTGACGGCAAGTCCACCGTGCAGGTGAAGCTGGCTGACGGCACCGTCTACGACCAGCCGGGCACACTGGATTTCTCCTCGACCACGGTCGACCCGGCCACCGGCGCGGTCTCGCTGCGCGCGGTGCTGCCCAACCCGCAGCAGATCCTGCTGCCGGGTGCCTTCGTCAGCTTCCAGGCGACCCTGGGTGAGCGCAACAACGCCTACCTGGTGCCCCTGCAGGCGCTGCAGCGCGACACCACCGGCGGCTACGTGCTGGTGGTGGGCAAGGACGGCAAGGTTGCCCGCAAGAATGTGAAGAGCGAAGGCCAGCAGGGCAGCAACTGGCTGGTCAGCGGCGGTCTGGATGCGGGCGATCAGGTCATCGTCGCCGGCGTGCAGAAGGTCAAGGAAGGCGAACCGGCCAAGGCTGCCCCGTGGAACCCGGCTGCCGGCAACGGCAATGGCCAGGCGCCGGCGGGTGCTGCTCCGGCAGGTGCTGCTCCGGCGGCTGCCGCCAAGCCCGATGCCGCGGCCGCCCCGGCTGATGCCGCCGCCGCAAAGTCCGACGCCGCTCCGGCTGCCGAACCGAACAAGCAATAACGGGAATCCTCCGTCATGCCTAAATTTTTCATTGAACACCCGGTATTCGCCTGGGTGGTCGCGATCCTGATCTCGCTTGCGGGCGTGATCTCGATCCTGGGTCTGGGCGTGGAGTCCTACCCGAGCATCGCGCCTCCCCAGGTGACGGTGAGCGCCACCTACCCCGGCGCCAGCGCCGACACCGCCGAAAAGTCGGTCACCCAGGTGATCGAGCAGCAGCTGACCGGTATCGATCACCTGCTGTACTTCAGCTCCTCTTCGGCCTCCAACGGCCGCGTCACCATCACCCTGACCTTCGAAACCGGCACCGATGCCGATATCGCCCAGGTCCAGGTGCAGAACAAGGTCTCGCTGGCAACGCCTCGCCTGCCGACCGAAGTGACCCAGCAGGGCGTGGTGGTGGCCAAGGCCAACGCCGGCTTCCTGATGGTGGTGGCCCTGCAGTCCGACAGCGCCTCGATCGACCGCGACGCCCTCAACGACATCGTCGGTTCGCGCGTGCTCGACCAGATCTCGCGTATCCCCGGCGTGGGCAGCACCCAGCAGTTCGGTTCCGAGTACGCCATGAATATCTGGCTCAACCCGGAAAAGATGCAGGGTTACGGCCTGTCGGCCACCCAGGTACTGGCCGCGATCAAGGACCAGAACGTGCAGTTCGCGGCCGGTTCGCTGGGCTCGGATCCCTCGCCCGAGGGGCACTACTTCACCGCGACCGTGTCGGCCGAAGGCCGCTTCAGCTCGCCGGAAGAGTTCGAGAACATCATCCTGCGCGCCAATGCCGACGGCTCGCGCGTGCTGCTCAAGGACGTCGCCCGGATCGCCTTCGGTGCGAACAACTACGGCTTTGACACCCAGTACAACGGCAAGCCGACCGGTGCCTTCGCGATCCAGCTGCTGCCGGGCGCCAACGCGCTGAACGTGGCCAATGCGGTCACCTCGAAGATGGATGAGCTCAAGCCGAGCTTCCCGGCCGGTGTCAGCTGGTTCTCGCCGTACGACAGCACCACCTTCGTGAAGATCTCGATCGAGGAAGTGGTCAAGACCCTGATCGAAGCGGTCGTGCTGGTGTTCCTGGTGATGCTGATCTTCCTGCAGAACTTCCGCGCCACGCTGATCCCGACCCTGGTCATCCCGGTCGCACTGCTGGGCACGTTCCTGGGCATGAGCATCATCGGCTTCACCATCAACCAGCTGACGCTGTTTGCGATGGTGCTGGCGATCGGCATCGTGGTCGATGACGCCATCGTGGTCATCGAGAACGTCGAACGCATCATGACCGAGGAGAAGCTGCCGCCCAAGGCCGCCACCCAGAAGGCCATGACCCAGATCACCGGTGCGGTGGTGGCCATCACCGTGGTGCTGGCCGCGGTGTTCATTCCGTCGGCCCTGCAGGGCGGCGCCGCCGGTGAGATCTACAAGCAGTTCGCGCTGACCATCGCCATCGCGATGGCCTTCTCGGCCTTCCTGGCCCTGGGCTTCACCCCGGCGCTGTGCGCGACGTTCCTCAAGCCGACGCACAACGACAAGCCGAACATCGTCTACCGCACCTTCAACAAGTACTACGACAAGGTCAGCAACACCTACGTGGGCCACATCACCTCGGCGGTGAAGCATGCCCCGCGCTGGATGATCCTGTTCGTGGTGCTGACCGTGCTGTGCGGTTTCCTGTTCACGCGCATGCCGGGCAGCTTCCTGCCCGAAGAAGACCAGGGCTACGCGCTGGCGATCGTGCAGCTGCCGCCGGGCTCGACCAAGTCGCAGACCAACCACGCCTTTGCCCAGATGCGCGGCATCCTGGAAAAGCAGGATGGCTTCGAAGGCATGCTGCAGGTGGCCGGTTTCAGCTTCGTCGGCTCCGGTGAAAACGTGGGCATGGGCTTCATCCGCCTCAAGCCCTGGGCGGACCGTGACATCACGGTGCCCGAGTTCATCAACAACATGAACGGCGCGTTCTACGGGATCAAGGAAGCGCAGATCTTCGTGGTCAACCTGCCGACCGTGCAGGGCCTGGGCCAGTTCGGCGGCTTCGACATGTGGCTGCAGGACCGTGGCGGCGTGGGCTATGAGCAGCTGACGCAGGCCCGCAACATCCTGCTCGGCAAGGCGGCGCAGGAAAGCGACCTGCTGACCGGCGTGCGCCCGAACGGCCTGGAAAACGCCCCGCAGCTGCAGTTGCACGTGGACCGCGTGCAGGCGCAGACCATGGGCCTGTCGGTGTCGGACGTGTACAGCACCATCCAGCTGATGCTGGCCCCGGTATACGTCAACGACTTCTTCTACGAAGGCCGCATCAAGCGCGTGACCCTGCAGGCCGATGGCCCGTATCGCACCGGTGCGGAATCGTTGAACAGCTTCTACACGCCCAGCACGCTGCAGACCAATCCCGACGGCACGCAGGCGATGATCCCGCTGAGCACCGTGGTGAAGTCCGAGTGGGTGTCCGCACCGCCGTCGCTGAGCCGCTACAACGGCTACTCGGCGGTCAACATCGTCGGTTCGCAGGCGGCCGGGCGCAGCTCGGGCGAGGCGATGCAGGCGATGGAGCGGATCGTCAACGACGACCTACCGGCCGGCTTCGGCTACGACTGGTCGGGCATGTCCTACCAGGAAATCCTGGCCGGCAACGCCGCGACCCTGCTGCTGGTGCTGTCCATCGTGGTGGTGTTCCTCTGCCTGGCCGCGCTGTATGAAAGCTGGTCAATCCCGGTGGCGGTGCTGCTGGTGGTGCCACTGGGTGTCCTCGGCGCGCTGGCCTTCTCGCTGGCACGTGGCCTGCCGAACGATCTGTACTTCAAGATCGGCCTGATCACGGTGATCGGCCTGGCGGCGAAGAACGCGATCCTGATCGTGGAGTTCGCGGTGGAACAACGGGCCGCAGGCAAGAACCTGCGCGAGGCGACCATCGAAGCCTCCCGCCTGCGTTTCCGCCCGATCCTGATGACCTCGTTCGCCTTCATCATGGGCGTGGTGCCGATGGCCATCTCCACCGGTGCCGGCGCCAACGCACGTCACGCCATCGGTACCGGCGTGATCGGCGGCATGGTGTTCGCCACCTTCCTGGGTCTGCTGATGATCCCGGTGTTCTTCGTGGTGGTCCGCCGCATGTTGGGTGACAAGCTGGACGAACCGTCCAAGGAGTTCCTGGAACGCCAGGGCGAAGCCAATACGGCCCACCGTCCGGATCGTTGATGCACAGGGGCAGCCACGGTTGCCCCACCGCCAGGTGACCACCGTGGGTGGTCACGCTGGAATGAAGAAGCCCCGGCGCGAGCCGGGGCTTTTTTGTGTGCGCCGCATGACGGGTAGAGCCACACCATGTGTGGCTGAGCGAAGGCACGCATCGGGGGACCAGGTAATGACGGCCGCTGGCCGGCTGCTCCGGGCACCTGCCAGGCAAGGATCGCCGGGTTGCCGGCCGACGGCCGGCACTACCAAATGGTCTCAGCGCAGCAACGCTACTGCCGCGCATACCAACACGATCACCAACGACGGCCACTGCATTGGCATGTAGAAGAAGTGATGGCGGGCATGCTCGCCCACCGCGCGCGGGCCGCGGTTGAGCACGATGCCGAGCACGACATTGATCGCTGCGCCGATGCCGAATCCGACCAGCAGCTGCGCCAGCGAGGTATTGCCTTTGGCAACCGCAGGATCCGGCCACAGCCACATCAACAGCAGCAGGGCGGCGATGGGGGTGAGCAGGGTCAGGAACCCTGCGCCTCGATAAATAACCATGGGGTGACCTGCAGAACGGGGCCGCACATTCTGCACTACCCCGCGTTCCGACCAGCGGTCGGCACCTACCTTGATCCGACGCTGGAGCGTCCGCAACCTCTCAAGGCCACTTCAGAGGCCCCGGACCGACCAGCGGCGCCCCACGGGCGCCGGGGGGCTATCGGTCAGCGCCGCCCGGGGGCGGTG
>NZ_JASCOO010000121.1:10000-11224 GCF_029959485.1 Stenotrophomonas sp. PS02301 | reverse complement strand
AAAAGAAAACCCCGCTGCGTGAGCAGCGGGGTTTTCGGGGTAAAAACCCTGGCGATGACCTACTCTCGCATGGCTTAGGCCACACTACCATCGGCGCAGCTGCGTTTCACTTCCGAGTTCGGGATGGGATCGGGTGGTTCCACAGCGCTAATTTCACCAGGGAGACAGTTGGAGCGTCGCCATCCTAAGGAACGGATTAAGGCGCCTGCCTCTCGTAAGTCTTGTGACGTAGCGTGCACTTGGGATCTATCGACATGTCATGTCGGCCAAGGCAACTTGAGGTTATATGGTCAAGCCACACGGATCATTAGTATCAGTTAGCTCAATACATTGCTGTACTTACACACCTGACCTATCAACCACATAGTCTATATGGTTCCTTCAGGGGGCTTGTGCCCCGGGAGATCTCATCTTGAGGCGCGCTTCCCGCTTAGATGCTTTCAGCGGTTATCGCTTCCGAACATAGCTACCCGGCAATGCCACTGGCGTGACAACCGGAACACCAGAGGTTCGTCCACTCCGGTCCTCTCGTACTAGGAGCAGCCCCTCTCAAATCTCCAACGCCCATGGCAGATAGGGACCGAACTGTCTCACGACGTTCTGAACCCAGCTCGCGTACCACTTTAAATGGCGAACAGCCATACCCTTGGGACCGACTACAGCCCCAGGATGTGATGAGCCGACATCGAGGTGCCAAACACCGCCGTCGATATGAACTCTTGGGCGGTATCAGCCTGTTATCCCCGGAGTACCTTTTATCCGTTGAGCGATGGCCCTTCCATACAGAACCACCGGATCACTAAGTCCTAGTTTCCTACCTGCTTGATCCGTCGATCTTGCAGTCAAGCACGCTTATGCCTTTGCACACAGTGCGCGATGTCCGACCGCGCTGAGCGTACCTTCGAGCTCCTCCGTTACTCTTTAGGAGGAGACCGCCCCAGTCAAACTACCCACCATACACGGTCCCCGATCCAGATTATGGACCTAGGTTAGAACGTCAAGCACGACAGGGTGGTATTTCAAGGATGGCTCCACTGCAGCTAGCGCCACAGTTTCATAGCCTCCCACCTATCCTACACAGACGAACTCAACGTTCAGTGTAAAGCTATAGTAAAGGTTCACGGGGTCTTTCCGTCTTGCCACGGGAACGCTGCATCTTCACAGCGATTTCAATTTCACTGAGTCTCGGGTGGAGACAGCGCCGCTGTCGTTACGCCATTCGTG
>NZ_JASCOO010000121.1:2500-5000 GCF_029959485.1 Stenotrophomonas sp. PS02301 | reverse complement strand
CTCGTACTAGGAGCAGCCCCTCTCAAATCTCCAACGCCCATGGCAGATAGGGACCGAACTGTCTCACGACGTTCTGAACCCAGCTCGCGTACCACTTTAAATGGCGAACAGCCATACCCTTGGGACCGACTACAGCCCCAGGATGTGATGAGCCGACATCGAGGTGCCAAACACCGCCGTCGATATGAACTCTTGGGCGGTATCAGCCTGTTATCCCCGGAGTACCTTTTATCCGTTGAGCGATGGCCCTTCCATACAGAACCACCGGATCACTAAGTCCTAGTTTCCTACCTGCTTGATCCGTCGATCTTGCAGTCAAGCACGCTTATGCCTTTGCACACAGTGCGCGATGTCCGACCGCGCTGAGCGTACCTTCGAGCTCCTCCGTTACTCTTTAGGAGGAGACCGCCCCAGTCAAACTACCCACCATACACGGTCCCCGATCCAGATTATGGACCTAGGTTAGAACGTCAAGCACGACAGGGTGGTATTTCAAGGATGGCTCCACTGCAGCTAGCGCCACAGTTTCATAGCCTCCCACCTATCCTACACAGACGAACTCAACGTTCAGTGTAAAGCTATAGTAAAGGTTCACGGGGTCTTTCCGTCTTGCCACGGGAACGCTGCATCTTCACAGCGATTTCAATTTCACTGAGTCTCGGGTGGAGACAGCGCCGCTGTCGTTACGCCATTCGTGCAGGTCGGAACTTACCCGACAAGGAATTTCGCTACCTTAGGACCGTTATAGTTACGGCCGCCGTTTACTGGGGCTTCGATCAAGAGCTTCGCCTTGCGGCTGACCCCATCAATTAACCTTCCAGCACCGGGCAGGCGTCACACCCTATACGTCCACTTTCGTGTTTGCAGAGTGCTGTGTTTTTGATAAACAGTCGCAGCGGCCTGGTTACTGCGGCCCTCTTCAGCTATAGCTCGCATGAGCCACCAAAAAGGGCGCACCTTCTCCCGAAGTTACGGTGCCATGTTGCCTAGTTCCTTCACCCGAGTTCTCTCAAGCGCCTGAGAATTCTCATCCTACCCACCTGTGTCGGTTTACGGTACGGTCTGCGTAAGCTGAAGCTTAGGAGCTTTTCCTGGAAGCGTGGTATCAGTGACTTTGCCTTAAAGGCTCGTCTCGGTGCTCGGTCTTAAAGGATCCCGGATTTGCCAAAGATCCAAACCTACCGCCTTTCCCCCGGACAACCAACGCCGGGTACACCTAACCTTCTCCGTCCCTCCATCGCACTTACGCGAGGTGCAGGAATATTAACCTGCTTCCCATCGACTACGACTTTCGTCCTCGCCTTAGGGGCCGACTCACCCTGCGCCGATTAACGTTGCGCAAGGAAACCTTGGGCTTTCGGCGTGCGGGTTTTTCACCCGCATTATCGTTACTCATGTCAGCATTCGCACTTCCGATACCTCCAGCAGACTTCTCAATCCACCTTCAACGGCTTACGGAACGCTCCTCTACCGCGTACATATAAATATGCACACCCCAAGCTTCGGTTCACTGCTTAGCCCCGTTAAATCTTCCCCGCAGACCGACTCGACCAGTGAGCTATTACGCTTTCTTTAAAGGGTGGCTGCTTCTAAGCCAACCTCCTGGCTGTCTGTGCCTTTCCACATGGTTTTCCACTTAGCAGTGAATTTGGGACCTTAGCTGTGGGTCTGGGTTGTTTCCCTTTTCACGACGGACGTTAGCACCCGCCGTGTGTCTCCCATACAGTCCGTCTCGGTATTCGGAGTTTGCAATGGTTTGGTAAGTCGCGATGACCCCCTAGCCATAACAGTGCTCTACCCCCGAGAGGATACATATGAGGCGCTACCTAAATAGCTTTCGAGGAGAACCAGCTATCTCCGGGTTCGATTAGCTTTTCACTCCTAATCACAGCTCATCCCCGTCTTTTGCAACAGACGTGGGTTCGGGCCTCCAGTACCTGTTACGGCACCTTCACCCTGGCCATGACTAGATCACCCGGTTTCGGGTCTACTGCCCGCGACTATGCGCCCTTATCAGACTCGGTTTCCCTTCGCCTCCCCTATACGGTTAAGCTTGCCACGAACAGTAAGTCGCTGACCCATTATACAAAAGGTACGCAGTCACTCTTTCGAGCTCCTACTGCTTGTACGCACACGGTTTCAGGATCTATTTCACTCCCCTCTCCGGGGTTCTTTTCGCCTTTCCCTCACGGTACTGGTTCACTATCGGTCGGTCAGTAGTATTTAGCCTTGGAGGATGGTCCCCCCATGTTCAGACAGGGTTTCACGTGCCCCGCCCTACTCGTCTTCACTGGAGTGGCCCTTTTAAATACAGGGCTATCACCTTCTATGGCCAGCCGTTCCAGGCTGTTTTTCTAGAACCATTCCAGCTTAAGGGCTAGTCCCCGTTCGCTCGTCGCTACTCAGGGAATCTCGGTTGATTTCTTTTCCTCTGGTTACTTAGATATTTCAGTTCACCAGGTTCGCTTCCAGCAGCTATGTATTCACTGCAGGATACCCG